>DASZWE010000509.1:0-4209 GCA_035546735.1 Puia sp. | reverse complement strand
GGCACCATATACTTCCAGGTGAAAGGGGATTCCGCCCGCATCCTAAGAGCCGGCGACCCCTTCTACGAACCTGCCGGCACCGTCATCACGCATTTTGATAACGCTTCCCCGGCAGTCCCGGCCAAATTTGTTCTAAACTATCTGATGAATACAGAAAAGCAGTTCATCATCCTTCTCGATGACAAAGAACAGGAGATAAAGGCTAACTGATCTTTTTCAACTCTTTCAGGGCATCACGCGCGATCCATTGGGCAGCTTTACTGTCCAGTTGCAAAATGCGTTCCGCCGCAGAGATAGCCGCTTTTCGCAGAGAGGCGTTCCTTTTTCCGATCTGGCGTAAAGCCCAGTTCACCGCCTTCTTTACAAAATTCCGGTCATCACAGGCCTCTTTCTCGATAAGAGGTAAAAAGGACAAAAAAACTTCGTCTTCCGCCTTTTTATTATGCACCGCATACTCCGCCATCAATACAAACCCTGCCCGTTTGACAAACTCCTCCTTACGCCTGCTGAAGGCTATCGCTTTCTCCACCGCAAAAGCCGTCCTGTCAAAAAGATTGCCGCACACCTGGTCACAAAGATCCCAGGAATTAAAATCCTTTACCCAGGCATCGATCTGTCGGACCGTCACCTGTGCCGGATCATCGATCATCGAGGCAAGTATCCTCGCTTCATGGAACTTCGACTCCCATAAGGCAAGCGCCAGAGCATGATCTTTTTTTATTTTCTTCCCCAGCGCCCTCAAGGCAGGTATCGACACACCCAATGCGTGTGTTGTATCGATGCCAAATCGCTGCATGCCCTCCCTGGCGGAAGGAGTAGCCAAATCCCGAAGCTGGGACAAAACAGATTCGACAGTATACATAACAGGTTGATATTTGCCATGCCCAGGCCGCCGGTGCGTCACATGCAGCATAACAGTAGCTTGAATATCAAATATACAGCGCAATTTCCCCCGCCTTGCCGGAAGAGGGTTTTTTATCCTAACTTTATTACAACCATCATTACTATGCACTACAACACGCCAAAACTGCTGCTCCTTATCCCATTTTTCGCCCTTGCCTGCGGAACCACCCCGGACCGGGCGGACAAGAAAGACACACCCGCCACCGACCCACTGGCCAGGGCCTCCAGAAAAGACAGCAGCGGATGGATCTATGTCCACCTGGAAGGCAGCCCCTCCGACATCGGCTACCAGCACGGATACCTGCTCGCTGAAGACATCGATACTACCCTGCAGACCCTGTCCGCCTTCCTGCTGCATGAGACAAAAAAAGACTGGCAGTTCTATCGCCGCTGTGCCGCCAATTTTCTATGGCCAAAGGTCGACTCCGAATACAAAGCCGAGATCAACGGCATCGTAGCAGGATTAAAAGCAAAGCATAAAAATTATGATAGCCTCGATATCACCGCCCTCAATGCACAAGAAGAACTGGCCTACTATTATGTCCCCCAGCTGATGGACAAACAAAAGCCCGGCAGCGGAGACAACAAAGCCCCCGGCAATTGCAGCGCATTCATCGCCACCGGCAGCTATACAAAAGATGGTAAGATAGTGATAGGCCACAACAACTGGACATCCTATATGGTGGGCCAGCATTGGAATGTCATCGCCGACATCGTTCCCGATAAAGGCAGCCATATGCTAATGGATTGCATGCCCGGCTATATCCACAGCGGAGATGATTTCGTCATCACCAGCAACGGGATCCTCATCACGGAGACAACCATTACCCAATTCAAAGGTTTCGACTCCACCCGGACGCCCGAGTTCGTACGCGCCAGGAAGTCTGCACAATATGCCAACAGCATTGACGACGTCATCCGCCTCTTTGTGACGGGCAATAACGGGGGCTATGCCAACGACTGGCTCATCGGGGATATCAAGACCAACGAGGTCGCCAAACTCGAGCTGGGCTTAAAGGACTATAAGGTCTGGAGGTCGAAAGATACCGCCATCGTCGGGTCGAACTTTGCCAGCGACCCCAAGCTGATAAAAGAGGAGACCACATTCAGCACCACCGACCCGACTACCTCTCCGAATGCCCGTAAGAAAAGAATGGAACAGCTCGTGCTCGTGGATTTGAAAGGGAAGATCGATCTTGAGCAGGGCCAAAAGATAGAGTCCGATCATTACGATGTCACCCGTCACACCAACGCTAACAACAAATGCGTCGTTTGCGGCCACGTGGATGAAGATAAAAAAGGATGTATGGAATGGGACTGGCCTGCTTATTACCCCGGAGGCTCCGTACAAAGCAAGATCACTACCGCAGACCTGGCAAAGGACCTCAAATTTTGGGCGCATATGGGTCATCCCTGCGGACAGGATTTCATCGCCGCCCCCTTTTACAAGTTGCACCCCGAATACGCCTGGCAGGCAAAATATCTCACCGCCCTGCGCGCCTATCCCTGGACATTGTTCGGGGCCAGACCGCACTAGATTTCTTTCACCATCCCGAAAGAAGACAAAAAGCCGAACTGCTGATAAAAGGGTTCCAGGGATTCCCGGGCAAACAGCCCTACCATCGCAGGTCGGGTGATGCGGCTTTCGAGCCGTTGCATCAGCTCCTTCATAAGAGCCGTCCCTACACCCCTGCCCTGCCAGTCACGCCGCACCATGACATTCTTCACGCAATAAAATCCGGCATGATCACTTAGCAACAGGGCGCAGCCAATTACCGCACCCGTGACAGCATCCTCTGCCACGACCACAAGATCAGCCGTCGCCACCACGTTGACAACAATAGGATCATCTTCCCCCGAACCCCATATCGACGCCTGTAATTGCTTATACTCCTCCACAGAAGGTTTTCTTTCCACGATCAGCACTTCCGAACTTGCCTTACCAGACCCTGTCCTGTCGGTCGTCTCCGGCCCCGTCCCCGCCATTTCCTGGCCCGTCCCACTCATTCCTGGTCGCATCCCAGTCGTCTCCGGCCCCGCCCCACCTGTTTCCTCCCGCCTCCTCCCCGGAGGCTCCCCCGCAAAATGTACATAATACCCGTTGATCTCCCGCACCGAATATTGCGCCAGCCCATATGCATGCATTTCCAGCGGAGCTACGATCTCCGCCTTGTTTCGTTGATGCAGCGCATATAGCTCCTCGATATGCCTCAGCCTGATCCAGATAGCATTTCCCCTTGAAGCCGCCGCCAGATCCGGATGCCGGAGAAATTGCACAAAGGCTTTCTGCCATGATACACCTCCGTGACTGGGCGGCTCGCCCCAGGTCCAGTGATGCGTAAAACCCAGCACTTCCTGCCAATACCGGATCGTTTCCGGAATGTCCCTCACGGGGAATATCGGCTCGACATGAGAAAAAATGGGTGACATATATTGACCGCGGTTTTATATCAGTCCATTCAGCCGGGCATATTGCAACAGCATGATCGTCTTGCCATCCCGTATCTCACCCGTGCCGATCATCGACATCGCCCTGTCCGCATCCAGCTCCAACACTTCAATATCCTCCTGTTCATGCGCCACACCACCCCCCTCATTTATTTTCATGCTCCGCTCATACTCCGCCACAAAAAAATACAGGATCTCCGTGACGGAACCCGGTGACATATAAGCTTCGAATATCTTCCGCACGCTGGCCACCTTATACCCCGTCTCCTCTTCCGTCTCCCTTCGGATGGCAGCCTCCGGATGGTCCTTATCCAATAGCCCTGCACAAGCCTCTATCAACATCCCCGATTCATTCCCATTCAGATAGGTCGGCAGACGGAACTGACGGGTAAGGATCACCTTTTTCTCTTTCGCATGGTACAACAGGATAGTAGCCCCATTCCCGCGATCATAAGCCTCCCTGCTTTGCCGTTGCCAGCTGCCGTCCTTTTTTTGATAATCATAGGTCACCTTCCGGAGCGTGTACCAATTGTCGGAAAGGATTGCTGTATCGATTATTGTAACCTTTGTGTCTTTCATGCATCAAACCTACATTATTGTGTCCAAATCACAACGAACGGTTGAATGGCCAGATCCACTGCCGGTAGGAAGGCAACCTTCAGAACGGACCGATTCCCGCCAGAACGGACCGGAGGTTCGTTGTCCGAAGGACAGACATTGGCGGGTGCGGGAATCGGGCCATTTTTCTTGGCGGACCGATTCCCGCCAGAACGGACCGGAGGTTTGTTGTCCGAAGGACAGACATTGGCGGTGTGTGGGAATCGGGCCATTTTTCTTGGCGGACCGATTCCCGCCAGA
>DASZWE010000508.1:0-16325 GCA_035546735.1 Puia sp. | reverse complement strand
TGACTACCTCCGCCAACATCTCCCCGGCCAGCTGCCGGTATACACGGACGTGTTCCGCAAATGGGCCCGGGTACAGATCGATCACGGCGTGGCGTTTAATAATTGGGACCTCATCCAGGCGCGCTCGGTATTGAATATTGCCTCCGTGCTGGAAGACGACACAGCCTACCCCAATCACAAAGGCAGGCAATACTACATCGGCTTTATACTTAACCATAACGCAGAACGTCAATGGAGCCTGGCAAAGCTCCTGCACGAAGGCTACGATCCCAACACCGGCATCTGGAACGAATGTCCCGGCTACTCGCTGAATGTTCTCGCCGACTTTACAGGCATCGTACAACGATTCGACAGGGAGTTTCATCACGACATCCTCCCTGATATGCCCGTGCTGGAAAAGGCCGTCCCCGCCGCGGCGCAATACCTCTTCCCCAACGGCTTTTTCACAGCTTTTGGTGACTCTCATTATGGCCGCCTTTCCACTATCCCCGCCCGCCGGCTGCTGGCAAACGCACAGCTGCACCACAAACCCGCACAGACCGCGACCTTTAGCCGCTATCTCAAAACCCTGGAAGCCTTCAACAACCAGTCCGGTCAGGCCGCCCGGCCCCAGGCTCCCGGCTCCGCCAATGTCTCCGACCTGATCTCCCTCCTCCCCGACTCCCCCTCCACATCCCCCGCCTCCGACACCACACCCGCCGGCCAGATCACAGATTATGTTACCCCCGTATTTTCCGCGCCCCAGGTCAGCTACCTGGCCGTACGCAATGGCTTCGACCCCATCAATGGACTGATGATCGCACTCTCCGGCTCGAAAGGCAACCACATGCACGCCGGCGGTATTGCCATGGAGCTGTTCGGCAAAGGTCTGATACTGGCTCCCGAAGCAGGCATCGGCACCAGCTATTTTCAACCCGATTACGCAGAATACTACTCGCAGTTCCCCGCGCACAACACAGTAGCGGTAGATGGCATATCCGCCTATCCCGTGATGAAAAGCAATCATGGCTTTGAGCTGCTTCACAGCTATCCCGCATCAGGCGCGAAGGACGGATTCTTCCCGCTGGTAAGTTTCGGCAACGTATCATTCATCGAGCCGGAGACACAGGCACGCCAGAACAGACTCGTCGCTATCATCCGGGCGAGTGACAGCTCCGGCTATTATATAGATGTCTTCCGCTCCGCCCGTAAGGACGGCAAAGACAAAATGCACGACTATTTTTACCACAACATGGGCCAGCAGCTCACCATAACAGACAGCGCGGGCTTACCGATGAATTTACAACCCACCGACCAGCTGACCTTCGCAGGCGGACACCTGCCCGCCTACGACTATTTCTGGGATAAGAGATCCGTGGCCACCGGCAACGACATACAGGCGGTGTTTCAGCTGGCCATGCCCGGCGGACAGGAGCTGCAAATGAATATGTGGATGAAAGGAGAAAAGGACCGTGAGATCTTTTCTGTAAAAGCCCCCGCCTCCAAAGCCATCGATCGGATGGGTCTGCCAAAGGAAATAGCCGCCCTCCCTCTCCCCACCATCGTAGTCCGGCAAAAAGGTGAGGCATGGAACAGACCCTTTGCCGCCGTGTTCGAACCATCCGTCAAAGGCACACCCAAAGAGATCACCGCCATCCACAGCTTCAGCCCCGTCCCAGGCCAATCACCAAAAGGACCGTCCAAAGGGTCCCCAGGCAGGCCACAGGATCCCGACCACGCCAGATCATCAACCCCGAACAGCATCACAGGCCTCACAATAACCACCCGCCACGGTATCACTCAACACATCTTCTGTGCCGGCGATAGTTTCCCGTCCGGCGATAGCCTCCCCGCCGACAACGCGCCCAATCCCGCCCATGAAGGCCCCTACTGGTGCAACAGCACATTCGGTATCATCAGCGAACACCGGCACAGCATACAATACCTGTTCATGGGTTCCGGCGTCACCATCGGCCGGGACGACTATAGCATCACCTCCACCGGAGGCAACGTCTCAGCCGCCCTATGCAGACAGCCCGATGGCTGGTACTTCACATCGACAGGCCCCGTAACGATCACCCTGCCGCATGTGGTTTTGACCCTCCCCGCCACACCTTATTCTAAACTACCATTCTGATGATTGTTTCGTAATTTACTCACCGATAAAATGCTCGATCTTGTTAATCTTTCTGTACCAGACGCTGCTGAACCTGCTGAGAAGCCCAAAACGAACGACTGTACTGAGCGTGCTGATAGCCTCGTCCTTCCTGATAAAAGCATTACAGGCAGCCCCCCTCCCCCCACTCTCCTTCCTGGATAATGAACAGGGACTATCCAACAACACCGTACGCTGTATTTTCCAGGATCACAGCGGATTCATCTGGCTCGGCACATTCGACGGCCTCAACCGCTACGACGGCTACGACTGTAAAGTATATCGCAACCGGCTCGACGATCCCCATTCACTGATACATAACATCATCCTCTCCATCACGGAAGACAGCCTCCACCGTCTCTGGATCGGCACAAGACAAGGCGTCAGTCGCCTTTCCCCCCTGTGGGACCGGTTCAGCTCAGTTTACCTGCGCGGCCATAAGGACCAGCCCCTCAACGCCGTGATAAAAGATATAAGGGCCGATCACAACAACAATGTCTTTCTGGCTACGGAAGGCATGGGCTTGCTCATATGCGCACAAGGCAATACGGAAGCGGAGCCCATACCCCTGGCAGAAGACGGCCGCCTCATCACCGGCTACACCGTAAAAACAGTACGGATGGATGCAGCCGGCAACATATGGGCCCTCGTGCACAAGCACGGCCTGGCCCGCTACAACTATGCCACCAGACAGCTGATGCTGGTCACCGCCGCCCTTCCCAACGCCTCCTGGCTGGAAACCCAGGGCAGCAACCTGGTCATTTCCAATGGCGCGTCATTGTACGGCTATAACCCCGCCACCCCCCAGCCGGCCCTGTTGTTCGATTATTCCAGACAGCAGCCCGATGCAGGCAGCATCGTTACCTTTTCCATCGACGAAGAAGGACGTTACTGGATGGGTACGGTGCTGGGACATCTTTTGACGTGGACATCTGGCGAAAAGGTAGCCTCCATCCTGGGCAGAATGGACGGCAGCCAGTCGAAAAGCACCCTGGGACTGCATGCCCTGTATATAGATCGTCAATCCCGCAAATGGATAGGCACAGCCACCAGCGGCGCCGCCGTGATCGACCCGCATAAAAGCCGCTTTCAAACCCTCGCCTACGATCCGGGTAATCCCCATTCCCTGGCCGACAAAGTCGTATCCGCCCTATACCAGTCGGACGACGACCTCCTGTACATTGGCACCGATGGCGGCGGCGTTTCCATATGGAACAGGCAAAATAACACATTTACCACCTTGTCCAACCACCCCGGTGATCCACACGCTCTTTCCGACAATGCGATTACAGCCATCACGGCAGATCATGACAAACACATTTGGATAGCCACTTTCCGCCAGGGCCTCAATCGGTACACACCCGCCACAAGGTCCATAAAACATTATTCCCTCCTCAACCCCACGAGCAATACCATCGACAGAGTGACCTATGGCCTGCTGGAAGATCACAGCCACCAGCTGTGGGTATCCACGCTCCGGCAGAATGGAGTATACGGAGCCTTGTACCGGTTCAACGCCGCTAAAGATCAATTTGAGGTCTTCGACTCGACGCTTTCCGATCTGTTCACACTGTATGAAGATGGCAACGGCGTACTATGGGGCGGCAACCTGAACCAGCTGGTAAAAATTGACAGGGTCACAAAAAAGCATACGTATTATAATATAGGCTATGCCGTCCGCAGCATCCATGAAGACAAGGGCGGCAACTTATGGATCGGCACAGAAGGCGGAGGTTTACAATTATTCGATAGGATCCGCCAGAGCGTCACCGCCCGCTACGCTACGAAAGAAGGTCTCTGCAGCGATGTAGTGCTGACCATACTGGAGGACAGCAGCGGACATTTATGGATGAGCACCTTCAACGGTCTTGCCCGCTTTGACAGGAACAAACGCACCTGCCGGAACTTTTACCAGGCCGACGGTTTGCAAAGCAATCAGTTTCATTATAACAGCGCCCTGGCCTTACGCGACGGTCAGCTGGCTTTCGGCGGCATCAAAGGCCTGAATCTCTTCAACCCCGAAGCCATACGCGTAACGCATGCAATGCCACCGCTGCAAATGACGGACATCGTCATCGATAACACACCGGTGACCACAGACTCCTCTTATATAAAGCAGGTGGCCAACGGCAACATCGCCGATATCACCCTGCCCTACAGCAAGGCGGTTCTATCTTTTAAATTCACGGCGCTGGAATACAGCGTGCCCGGCAAGATCGCCTACGCCTATTATATGGATGGATGGGATCACAGCTGGAACTACGCAGGCAACCTGCGCACCGCCACGTACACACATCTCAGCGAAGGGAATTATGTATTCCGGGTAAAGAACACCAACGGCGAAGGCGAATGGAACACACATCAGATCGCTATCCACATCAGAGTGCTGCCCCCCTTCTACCGCACCTGGTGGGCATATGCGTTGTATGGCGCCTGCCTGATTGCCGGTATCTATCTGTTCATCGGCTACAAGACCCGCCAGAACCGTCTGCATTACGAGATAAAAGTCGCCCAGCTGCAAACCAGGGAGGCGCAGCTGCATGCCCAAAAAGAAAAAGAAGTGCATGAAAAAAGGCTCACTTTCTTCACCAACCTCTCGAATGAGTTCCGCACCCCGCTCACGCTTATCATCGATCCCGTCAAGGAGATCATAGCACACGAAAAAGACCCCGCTCAAAAGGAAGGCCTGCATATGGTCTTTCGCAATGCCCGCCGCCTCCTCAGCCTGATAGATCAGCTGCTCCTGTTTCGCAAGGCAGAGACAGAAGCCGACACATTGCATCTTACCCTGCTGAACGTCACCGAACTCTGCCGGGAAGTATATTACAGCTTTGTACAGCAGGCGCACATAAAAAAGCTGGACTACCGCTTCGAATGCGACAGCCAGTCCGGCAAGCAGGCTCCCGGCAGTGAGCCAGGCCGGGGCTCCACCAATGATCCCTCCAAGGCATCCGAACCCGGCAGTGGGCCCGACCAGCCCACCCCGATCGAACTCTGCGCCGACAGGCAAAAGCTCGAGATCATGGTCTTCAACCTCGTCTCCAATGCCATCAAATTCACCCCTTCCGGCGGCAGGGTCTCGCTCAGATTGGAAGAAACCGGCACAGCGGTCAACATACAAGTGGTGGACAACGGCTCCGGCATCCCCGCCAGGGTCGGTGACAAATTATTCAACCATTCGCACCCGGAAAAGGACGGACCCGAAAAGGAGGGACCCGAAAAAGACGGCAAAGGCTTCGGCATCGGCCTCTTCCTCGTAAAACATTTCACCACCCTCCACCACGGCCACATCACCTACGACAGCCGCATGGGCGAAGGCACGACCTTTTCCCTTACCTTATTAAAAGGCACCACCCACTTTGCCGCCCATGAAATAAACCCCGAAGAACAATCCGGCTCATCCAAAACAGCGCCGCCCGCACCGGAAGAAGTCATCACCACCCCCGATAAAGGCAAGGAGCTGTCAACCCTCGTCACCGGGAAACCCACCCTCCTGGTCGTGGACGATGACGACGAGCTCCGGACTTATCTAAGCAAAGCATTCAGCAGCGAATACAACGTGCTGCAGGCCACCGATGGACAAAAAGGCCTGGCCCTGGCCCGGCAATACCTCCCCGATCTCATCATCAACGACATAGAAATGGGCGGCGTCGAGCTGTGCCGGCAGGTAAAGGAAACCCCCTCCCTGTCTCATATACCCGTGATCCTCCTCACCGGCAGCACCGCTTCCGAAACAAAACTCCGTGGCATCGAGGCAGGCGCAGACGACTACATAACCAAGCCGTTTGAAAAGGAGCTCCTGAAAGCCCGCGTCGTCAGCCTCCTGAAAAAGCAGGTCTCGCTACAGCAATATTTCTATAACGAGATCACCTTACAGCAGCAGGACGGGAAGGTCTCCATAGAATACCGGGAATTCCTCGATAAATGTATCCGCATCGTGGAAGATCACCTGGATGACGAAACATTCTCCATCAAGACGCTTACCACCGAAATGGGCATGAGCCGCTCCAGCCTGTACAGGAAAATAAACTCCGTATCCGGCCAGTCCATCATCGGGTTCGTCCGCTTCATCCGCCTGCGCAAGGCAGCCCGGCTGATGATCGATACCGAGAACAACGTGACGGAAATTGCGACCATCACCGGCTTCAACGACATCAAATACTTCCGGACACACTTTTCAGAGCTCTTCGGCATGCCCCCCTCCGAATACATTCGCCGCTTTAGAAAACCCTTCCATAACAATCTGCAGCTGAATAACAACATTCGCAAACCTGATTAGGGGGAATTGGTCATTTATCCCCCCTTTTTTGGTTTAAAAAACCACCCATACAGCAAAATACCCCCTCTATTTTTGGGTCGTTCACACATTACGATTGCGAATTCATTCGCTTCAATTCAATCTTCAATTAATTGCTGTATGAGAACAATCACATCGTTTTTATTCTCCTTACTGGTCCTGCTGCTGACCAGCACCTGCGCCTGGGCGCAGACCCAAACTCCCGCTGGCCAGGGCCAAACCCTGAGCGGCCGGGTCGTCGAGGCCGGAACAAATACGCCAATGGCTGGCGTGGCTATTGCCATAGAAGGCACCCATAACGGAGTTACTACCGACTCCAATGGAGCATTTGTCATTCACCTGCCTCCACATGGACGACTGGTGATCTCGCATGTGGGATTCACCACCCTCAAGATCACACCAAACACAAACAGCTCCCTCGTCATCCGGATGGAAAGAGTGGCTGCCAAAGACCTGGGTGAGGTGGTGGTGGTAGGCTATGGCACCCGTAAAAAAGCTACTCTCACCGGATCCATCGTACAGGTAGGCGAAGAAGTGTTTAAAGACCGCCCCCTGCCCAACCCCGTCACCGCCTTGCAGGGCGAAATACCCGGCCTGCTGATCACCCGCACCTCTTCCCGCCCCGGCAACGAAGGTCTGAGCATTGTCCTGCGAGGTGCCTCCTCGACATCGGCTGTCGACCCGCTGATCATCGTGGACGGCGTGCCCCTCATCGGCACCTGGGAGCTCAACCAGATGAACCCCAACGATATTGAGACCGTCACCGTTTTAAAAGACGCCTCCGCGGCCATCTATGGCGCGCGCGCCCAGGGCGGCGTGATCCTCATCACCACCAAAAGAGGACGGTCAGGCAAAATGCAGATCAGCCTGAACGATAACATCAGCCGCAATACCATCGGGATAAGGGTCCCCTGGGCTACCATGCCGCAATGGGCCAGCCTCTATCTCCAAACATCCACCTCGGATAAAAGAGACGCCTCCGGCAATCCCGTCGAATGGTTCCCTCAGTGGACAAAAGCCAACCTGCAAAAAATGGCCGCGGACTCCTCCTTCGACTACACCGACCCCGGAGGCATCGTGCATCACTACGCAGACAACAACTGGCAGAGCGCCCTGTACGCACCCTCCACCTCCAACCAGGGAGGTCTCTCTTTAAGAGGCTCCACCGGCAAGACAGCCTATATGCTCTCGCTGGGCTATTCCGATAACCAGTCCCTGCTTAGCACTGCCTTCGACGGCGAGAAAAAATATACCTCCCGCTTCAACTACGACTACAACATCAGCGATCGGGTACGGCTGGAAACCAGCGTATCCTTTGATAGCCGCCTCGTACAAAGCCCCCGCAACGGCGTAGGCAATGGTTATTTCGACGCGCCCATATTCCCCGTGTACAACAAGACAGGACAGTACTACGATGACTATGGTTTCCGGAACCCTGTTGCCTTTACCAAATCCGGCGGCACCACCAAAAACAAAGAGGGCATCGTTAGACTGAATGCCAAGCTCTCCGCCGAATTAGCAAAAGGCCTGAAGCTCACCGGCAATGCGGCCGTAGTCAAACGCGATGGCTGGAACTCCGCCTATAACCAAACCTTCAACCTCTGGAACTGGCTCGGCACAAAAGTCAACTCCGTACAGTACGGACCACCCAACAACCCCGCCATAACGGAGACGGTAGGCAATACCTTCTACCAGACATACAGCGCCCAAATGGACTACGGAACCACCATCGCCCACGACCACAATATCGCCCTCATGGCAGGCACTTCCGCCGAGCTGCTTGAAACAAAGACGATAAGCGCTACCCGCTCACAGCTGCAATACACCGGTCTGTACGATATCAATACGGCCATCTCCCCCTCCACCGTTTCCTACACCGGCTTGAACTCGGGCGGAGCCAGTCACTGGGGTCTGGTATCTTACTTCACCCGTATCAACTACGACTATAAAAGGAAGTACCTGCTGGAATTCCTGGGCCGGCGCGATGGATCCTCCCGCTTTGACGTCGACCATCGGTGGTCCAACTTCTACGGCATCTCCGGCGGATGGCGCATCACACAGGAGCCCTTCATGGCAGACATCCACTGGCTCAACGAGCTCAAGCTGAAAGGTGGCTATGGCCAGACAGGCGGACAGGCCAGCCTGGGCAACTATGATTATCTCGCGCTCATCGGGACGGGCACCGCATTGTTTGGCGCTACCCCCGCCCTACAGCCCACCGGCTACCTCAACGGTATCACCACCGACCAACGCACCTGGGAAAGAATGGCCAAGAAGAACATAGCAGTGGAATTTGGTGCGCTTGCCAATAGGCTCACCGGTACATTCGAGATGTTCGAGAACAAAAATGTCGGCATGCTCATTCGGGTGGTATACCCCAGCATGCTGGGCGGACAGGCGCCCACCACCAACAGCGGTACCCTCCGCAGCCGTGGCTGGGAGCTGACCCTGAACTGGAAGGACAAGATCGGTGAGGTCCGGTACAACATTGGCTTTAACCTTTTCGATGCAAAGAATAAGATCCTTTCTTACGCCGGCGCCAACACCTGGGCCGAGGGTAAGTATACCACGCCGCGTGAAGGCTATCCGTTGAACAGCTTGTATGTATATAAGACCGACGGCTATTTCAAGACCCAGCAGGAAGCCAATGATTACTTTGCCAAATACGGAGCATCCGGAAGAGTGGCTACTTACAACGGGGGCGCCGGTGCCACCAACGTACTGCGCGCCGGCGATTATAAAGTGGTAGACCTGGATGGCGACGGCAGGATCACCTCCACGGGTACGGGAGCCAAAGGCAGCGGCGACTTGTATTACTATGGCGATGCCGACCCGCATTATAGCTTTGGCATTAACCTCGGCGCACAGTGGCATGGTTTTGATTTCGGCGCCTTCATACAAGGAGTCTACAAATGGAATATCCTTCGTGTAGGCAATGCCCGCGCACCCTTCTTCCGCAATTATCTCAACGTCAACACCACCTACATCGGTAAAACATGGACCCCCGAGAACCCCAACGCTCCCTATCCAAGACTGTCATTTGACAACAACGTCAACAACTGGAACTGGCAGTTCAACGATAAAAATGTGCAAAACCTGCGCTATGCCAGGCTAAAATCACTGGTGATTGGATATACCCTGCCGAAGGCGGTAGCCGCACGTATCAGGGCGGACATGGTTAGAGTCTATTTTGCCGGGAACGACCTGTTTGAGCTCACTTCCGTCAAGGACGGATTCGATCCTGAACGCGGTGAGAGCGCCGATAACAGCTACCCCTTCTTCAGAACCTGGTCATTCGGCCTCAACCTTACCTTCTGATTACCTGAATCTCTTAAAAACGAAAGTTATGCCTACAATAAAAGCATTGTGTACTATAACAGGAGCGACCTTGATCCTGCTGATGTGTTCTTGCACCAAAACTTTTCTGGACCTGGCCCCGCAGGACCAGGCGACGGAAGCAGTGTACTTCAAGTCGCCCGATCAGTTCAAAGCCGCCGCCAATGATTTCTATAACAAGATGATCGGTTTCCGGCCGGTGAGCAGCAGCAACATCTACAACTGGATGGACTGGGGCAGCGATCTGCTGAATCCCGGCTATGGATGGCCCTCCGCCAATAACCCCACCGACATCTATTGGAACAACCCCTATACTTACATACGCGCCAACAATATCCTGATCGCGAAGGGAAGGGAGTACCCAGGCGCTTATGCCGATATCAGGCAATATGTTGCCGCGGCGTACTTCTTTCGGGCCTGGCATCATTTCTTTCTGCTGAAACGCTTTGGCGGCGTGCCCCTCGACACCGTCGTCGCGGATGTAAAAAGTCCGTTGCTGAACGCGCCCCGCAACAGCCGCTACGAGGTCACTACCCAGATACTGTCCGACCTGGACGTAGCCATAGACGGTCTTCCCCTGGAAGCCTCGATCGCAGCCGCCGACAAAGGACAGGTCAGCAAACAGGCAGCCATGGCATTCAAGGCGAGAGTAGAACTCTACGAAGGCACCTATGAGAAATATGTAGGCAAGGCCACGGATGGTGATGGTACAACCTCCGGCGCCGGCAGCAAAGGCTATGACCCCGCCAATGTCACCCAATACCTCACCGATGCCGCTAACCTGTCGCAGCAGGTGATGTCCTACAGCGACTATGCCCTGTTCACCGGCGTGGACTCGCTCAGCTACCGGTATCTGTTCATACTGGATGACGCCGCCTCCAACCCCAGGGGACTGACAAAGACCAACAACAAGGAATTCATCCTCTCCAGCAAGTATGACTATACCCTTCTCCAGGGCAATGCGAACTTAACCCACACCGGCGGCGGCGGCATCTCCAGAAAATTGATGGATATGTTCCTCTGCACGGACGGCCTCCCTTACAGCGTATCCCCCCTGGCAAAAGGCTATGCATCGATGACGGACGAGTTTGAGAACCGCGAATCGCGCATGACCTGTATCACCGGCGCGCCGAAACAAAAATACTGGGGATTTAGCTCCGTCAACGGCTCCAACTACACCCTGGCCAACTATCTCACCGTCTTCAACTGGCCCTCGTATATCAACGTGTCATACCCCGACCTCAGCAACGGCGGAAGTGGCTACGGCAGCCGCAAATGGAGCAGCGAGAGCCCCAACCGCAACGACTACCAGGAATCCTACGACTACCCGCAGATACGCCTGGCGGAAGTATACCTCATCTACGCGGAAGCAAAATGCGAGCTGGGCAATGGAACCATCTCCGATGACGATCTGAATTTGTCCATCAATAAGATAAGAGCCCGTGCCGGCGCGGCCCCATTGACAAATGCCCTGATCGCGCCCTACCCCTCCCTCACCATGCTGGGCGAGATACGCCGGGAACGCACATTGGAAATGTTGAGCGAGAACACCCGCTTCACCGACCTCATGCGCTGGGGCATAGCAGAGCAGGAGCTGAACCAGGTGCCCGAGGGAATGATCGTGCAGTACCAGGGACAGCCTACCGAAATTGCCACCTTCGTCAACCCCTACACCAATAAGCCTGCTTACAATCCCGCCACCTATCCCTTTGGCGTGGATGCCGCAACAGGCGCCCTGATATTGAGCGGTCCGCCCACCGTACCCATGACAAAGAAAAATTATCTCACATCTATCCCGCAGGACCAGATCACCCTGGATCCTCACCTGCTGCAGAACCCCGGTTATTAATGGAAAGGAACATACTACTGATTTTTATCCTGATGAGCTGTTGTGCGCAAGCACAGCAGCTCATTACCTACCCTCCTCCGGCGCCCGTGATATACTCCATGCACAACGATGACTATACAGTACGGGTACGGCGGCCAGGGGGCAAATGGCAGGACCTGTTCGAATACAAGGTAAAAGTGGACCTGGACAAAGTGCAGGAAGCCTCCATGGTATATTTTGATATGGAGGGCCCCGTGGAAGTGATGGTGCGGAAGAATAATGAGGACATCCATACCGTAAGGATACGCCCGGCCATATTCGGTATTCAGCCAGAAGTGAAAGGCAACGTGATCACCTTCCTCCTCACGGAACCCCGGAAACTGTCGGTGGAGTTCAATGGTGACAAGCTGCATAACCTGCATATCTTCGCCAACGCGTTGGAAAAAGACAAGCCCCGGCCCGGCGATACGGGCGTTATCTATTTCGGTCCCGGCCTGCATCTGCCGGCAGACACCGTCAAAAAGGAGTTTGTAATTCCCTCCGGCAAGACAGTATACATCGATGGCGGCGCCATTCTCCGGGGACAGCTGGTATGCGACCACGTGAGCAATGTCCACATCAGAGGACGCGGCATCATCGATCAGGCGCAGGAAGGGCTGCTGGTTGCTTTTTCCGACCATGTAGACGTCGAAGGCATTACCTTTATCAACCCTAAACACTATTCCATCAACGGCGGCGCCTCGCACCATCTGACCATCCGGAATATAAAGTCCTTCAGCTGTCAGGGTTGGAGCGATGGCATCGACCTGATGAGCTGCTCCGACGTGGTCATCGATGATATCTTTATGCGCAACTCCGACGATTGCATCGCCATTTACGGCCACCGCTGGAACTATTTTGGCAATGCCCGTAATTACACCGTTACCAATGCCATCCTATGGGCCGATATTGCGCACCCTATCAATATCGGTCTGCATGGGAACGCCGGCGCGGGAGGCGATACCCTGGAGAATATGCAATTCAGAAATATTCATATATTGGAGCAGGATGAGGACGATCCCGACTACGAAGGATGCATTGCCATATCCTGCGGCGACCTCAACCTGGTACGACACCTCCGTTTCGAGCATGTCCGGGTGGACGACTTTGAAGAAGGACAGCTGGTGAATATCCGCGTGGTGTACAACCGGAAATACAACACAGGCCCCGGCCGTGGGGTACGGGATGTGTATTTTAAGGACCTGCAATACAACGGCGCCAATACCACCTACCCGTTGATAAAAGGACTGGATGCTACCCATAAGGTAGAGGGAGTTACTTTTGAAGGCCTGCGCATCAACGGCAAGCTCATCCGCAATGCCACGGAAGCCAATATGGAGATCGGCCCCTTTGCAGACAACATACTATTCAAAAATGAAAAAGATTAAACGCATACAACAGACGACCCTCACCCTCCTGTGCATCCTGCTGATCCAATCGGCCCTGCACGCCGCACCGCTTCCCCGCCGGCATCCCGCCCCCCGCATCACCGTACCCCCCGCTCCCCCAGCCACCATCACAGTCACCTCGCCGGATAACAGCACCGCCTGCGAAATCAGCGCCTCCAACAACGGTCGCCTTATGTACAAGGTATCATACAACCAACGTCCTGCCATCCGCTGGTCCCCCCTGGGACTAAGGGTCAACGGAGCCTCTCTATACGAGCACACCATAATACAGGGAGTGACCAGAAAAGAATTCAACGAACACACATATTGGCCCCTGGGAGAAAGCGACACCCTGATAAACCACTGCCGACAGACAACCATCACCTGCCGCAGCGGGAACATCACCTGGAAAGTCATCGCAAGGGCTTATAACGGCAGTATCGCCTTCCGCTATGAAGTCAAAGGCTCCGGCTCCGTGCAAAGAGAGTATACCGCATTTTATTTCACCGGCCCCTACACCCTGTATCAATACAACCAGGAGTCGGTGTTTACCCCCACCGCGCTCGACACATGCAAGCATACCTGCGACCTGCCCGCTACATTCGCTCCTGGTGATGATCATGTCCCCGGCAGCCAGAATTACATCCACATCGGCGAAGCCGATAACGCCACCTACACAAAGGCCGAACTCCAAAAGTCCGAAGAGCCCAACAGTGTCGCCATCGTTTTTCCCCACGATACAGCCGTCCTGTTCAAAGGGCACCTGATATCCCCCTGGCGTACCATCAGTATGTCCCGGACAGCCATAGGCCTGCATCGCTGCAGCCAGCTGAACCTCGTACTGTCCGGCCCAACCCCCGGCCAAAATCCAGTCGTATCCGCCGCCAGCGCCCCTGGCCTCCCCTCCGGCAACAGCCTCCCCTCCTGGCTAAAGCCCGGCAAGCTCATCCGCGCCCAGCTCACTACCGAAGCCGGCCTGGACTGCATCGACTTCGCCGCCGCTCACAACTTCCAATACATTATGTACGACGCCGGCTGGTACGGCGCCGAATTCAGGACTATCTCCAATCCCACACAGCCCATCCCCGCCATCGATATGCCCAGAGTCATCGCCTACGGCAAAAGCAAAGGCATCGGCGTCATCCTCTATGTCAACTACGTGGGCCTGCGCCACTGGCTCGATACCATCCTGCCATTGTACAAACAATGGGGAGTGGCCGGACTCAAGTTCGGCTTCGTGGATGGCCTTACCCAGGATGGACTGACCTGGCTGTCCACCGCCATGCAAAAAGTATATGACCATGGATTTATACTGGATATCCACGACAACTACAAACCCACCGGCCTGAGCAGACGCTTTCCGCAATTGCTGACCCAAGAGGGTATCAGAGGAGATGAGAACAGCCCCGACGCTTTTCATACCACCATGCTGCCCTTTACCCGCATCCTCGCAGGCCCGGCAGACTTCACCTTCTGCTATCCCAACGCCACCAATTCTTATAGCAAGAACCTTAAGGTCAGCAAGGCGCAGCAGCTCGCCCTCACCGTCATATACTTCAGCCCGCTGCAATCCATCTTCTGGTACGGCAAACCCAAAGAATACACCGACGAGAAGGAGATAGCCTTCTTTAAATATGTCCCTACCGTCTGGAACGAAACACATTATCTCGCAGGCCAGCCCGGTAAATACATTTCCGTAGCGCGCCGTAATGGGAATACCTGGTTCATCGGTAACGCCGCCGGCCCGGAAGACTGGAACGATACCCTCAAACTAAACTTTTTACAACCCGGAAGGAACTATACAGCCACCGCATACCAGGACGACCCCAACGGCAGCATACAGGAAAGAACATTTGCCATAAAAAAAGGCGACCTGCTGCCCATAGCCATAAAAGCCGCGGGCGGACAGGCAATCATTATCCGCCCTTCCAGTCGCTAACCAGGTGGTCACACAAAAGATATTCAGGGTGATAGCCGAATTTATGTTATCTTGACATTTATTAATACCGGTCAGTCAAAATTAATAAGGAATTGAAGAAAGTACTGTTTTTTGCCCTGGCTCTCCTGGCATCCCGGCGAGGTCAGGCGCAGTCAGATCAGTCTCGGCGGGGTCACTCCCAACAAGTCCCCGCCCGGTCAATCACCAGCGATAGCGTCTTCCTGTTCTCCTATGCCACCGCAAAAGACAAAGGACGCAGTGGTCTCCACTTCGCCTGGAGCGCCAATAAAAAAACATGGAACCCCATCGGCAACGAATACGGTTACGTAAGATCTGACTACGGCGAATGGGGCTCCCAAAAACAAATGAACAGCCCCTATCTCTTTCAGGACGCCGATGGCCAGTGGCGATGCGTCTGGAGTCTCAATGAGTCGGGAAATCAGTTTGCAACCGCCCCTTCCACCAACCTGACAGATTGGGGCAGACAGCGCTATCCTTACCTGCAGCAAAACCAAAGCTTCCGTCAGCCTGTCGTACATTATAACAAGGCAGGCAAGGAATATACCATTGCTTTTATCTCCGGCGATCAGTACCTCGGAACGACCACCAAAGACTTTAAAATTTTCACCCCCGCCGTACCCGTCCCTGCGGCACAATACAAGGACGATCGCGTAACAGTCAACCTCCCCGCAGGTCCCTTCACCGGCAATATATACAAAGTCCCGCAACAGCTCGTCGACAGGCTAACCCGGTTCGCGCAGGAAAAGCAGCACAACGCGGACCAGGCCAGGGAAGAAACACCCAAAAATGACAGCATCCGGTTTGCAGGCCTGTCATCACTCACCGCTACCGTCACCCTCCGGCCCGAAAGCCGCAAGCCCATCTCCGATCGCCTGATCGGCGTTTTCTTCGAAGATATCAACTACGCCGCCGACGGAGGCCTGTATGCCGAGCTCCTGCAAAATCGGGATTTTGAATACACCCCCGGCGATAGAAAATATCATGACGCCACCTGGAACAGCAAACATTCCTGGACCGCACAGGGCCTCAGCTTTACCATCGATAGCACAGCCCCGCTCCATCCCAACAATCCGCATTATGCCGTGCTGGATGCCACCTCGTCCGGAGGTGCTCTGATCAACAGCGGCTATGATGGCATTCCCGTGAAAAAGGGTGAGCAATACGAATTTTCTCTCTTTGCAAGAAACCCCAATGGGAAAAGCGCCGGCCTGCTGGTAAAGCTTGTAGCGCCGGATGGCAGCCTGCTCGCGCAGGCAACCCTGCAAACTCCCACACAGCAATGGCAGCAATACACGGCCCCTCTCACTGCCACCGCCGATGCCTCCAACGCCAGGCTGGAACTG
>DASZWE010000507.1:0-9698 GCA_035546735.1 Puia sp. | reverse complement strand
GTAGCCGCCACAGATGCCGATGATGGTTTTTTGCCGGCTATGCGCCTGTCGAATGGTTGCCACGACGCCTGTGTCATGAAGGGTTGCAAGGTCTTCGATCGTGTTCTTGCTTCCGGGCAGGATGATGATATCGGCTTTTTCGATGTCTTCGGGGCGTTGGCTATAATAAAGGTTGACGCGCTGGTCACGGGTGAGATGGTGGAAGTCCGTGAAGTTGGACAGCCGCTGGAGCAATACTACTGCTATGTTGACCTTGCCGGGTGTGTAGGTTTTTCCTTTTTCGGCCGGGCTGATGGCATCTTCTTCTTCGATGAAGATATCCCGGAAGTAGGGCACAACGCCTACCACGGGTACTCCACACAGCTCAGCCAATTGGGTCCTGCCGTCATCGAACAGCCGGGCGTCACCTCTGAATTTGTTGACGATGATACCTTTGATGCAGGCTCTTTCTTCGGGACTTAAAAGAGCCATCGTTCCATAGCAGCTGCCAAATATGCCGCCTCTGTCGATGTCGGCGATGAGGTAGGTAGCGGCGTCCGCAGCCATTGCCATCCGCATATTGGTAATGTCCAGGTGTTTCAGGTTCAATTCGGAAATGCTGCCTGCTCCTTCCATTACGATGGGGGTATAACGGGATGCCAGCCGATGGTAGGCTTCCTTCACTTCTGTGAAGAGCGCCTCGCGGTGTTGTGCGTGGAAATATTCGGCGGCCGAGGAGTTGCCGGCGGGCTTGCCATGGAGGACGATCTGGGCGCGCTGGTCGGTCGTGGGTTTTAACAATACCGGGTTCATATCCGTGTGGCAGGGAATGCCGCAGGCTTCCGCCTGTACTGCCTGTGCGCGGCCTATTTCCAGGCCTTCGGGCGTAGCGTAGCTGTTCAGGGACATGTTTTGGGCCTTGAAGGGCGCGGGGTTATAGCCATCCTGCCGGAAGATCCTGCAGCATCCCGCGGTGATGACAGTTTTCCCTACGTCGGAACCTGTGCCTACAAACATGATGGACCGAAGCGCTTTTTTTGCTTGCATTGACTTACCTATGCATTGACTGCCAGCGGCAGGGTTCAGTTCATGCTTTTCACCCGAAAGCAATGAATATCGAATGATGCGGGCAGGTCTTCTGGCTTATGTCGTTCCGGCCCGCCTTCCCGTCCCTGGGGACAGTGGTCTGAAGTTGGCCGGAGTGGGAATGACATTTACAGCTACGGGGATAGCGCCGGAATAGCACCGGACTTCCCTTTTAATCCGCCAAACGAACCGGGGTTCGTTGTCCAAAGGACATTTGCGGAACCAGCATCTGCCACGAAGGTAAGTTAAGGGAGTCTTTCTACAAAACGGCTGCTCATCCAGCCGTAATAATGGGTATACTCGTCGTCGAGGTCCCAAAATCTGTTGAATTCGAGATGAAAGGCGGGCTCCATCTCCACCAGCCACCATTCCCTGCCCGTGGCGTCTTTTTTATAGGCCCAGGCGACACCCTGGAAGCCGGAAGGATATTCGGCCATGATATTTCCCCTGCTGCTGTCTCTCGAGTCAAAATCTACGTAGGTTGGTACTTTCATGCTGATCTCGGGGGCATAACGGAGAGCATAATTTGGATTGATCGTTTTGAATCGTATGGGTTGGTCGAAGAAGCCATCCGGATAAGTATAACCACTTTCACGTATGCTGGAGCCTACAATAATGCCTCGCTGTCTTGTCAGCTTACAATGGAAGAGCGAGTCAACGGAGTATTGCCGCTCGAACTCTACGGTAGGGTCACAACAGCCAGGGTCATACACGACAAAGGAAGATACCTTTCCTGCAGTGTATTGTAATTCGAGCAATTCCTGATAGGTAGAGAACGCTTTCCGGAACTTTTTCTTTTCATTTATAAAGAAGTCGACGAAGGCGCCTTCGCCGCCGCTCCATCCTTTATAAATGACATCCGGCAGGTTGTCTCCATTGAGAGACACAAAATGGAGGGAGGATGTAAATTTTGAGGATTCCAGGTACGCCGGGTTTAGCTGCGAAGCATAGATCTTTTTAAAGGTCCGGACGACGGAGTCCTTGTACCGCTGTGATAGGTTCAGCTCAATATTTTCCCATTTGAAGGGCTTTGAAGGCTGTTTGATAGCGTAAGGGAAAGGTATGGAATCCCTTACCGGTGCATATAGCAGGTGTAGGGCAATGATAAGGTAGTACATGGTTGAAAGGGTTGCCTCAAAATACATAATTTACCGACACGCCCCCCAAATAATTTACCGTGGGTGCGGCATTGTAATAGCGGGCGGGCGGCGCCGCTGCATTGATATCATTTCCGAGACTGTACCGGGTATTGAAGAGGTTGTCGCCGGCTGCATAGATGTCCAGCTTCCATTTTGGGTTCAGTGCTTTTCTGTAACCCACGCGGGCGCCCAGCAGATTATAAGAACCCGCATAGGCCGTATTGGCATCGTTGAGGGCGATGCGATCCGCGTAGGTGAAGGTGACATTCGTGTAGAGGCCGCATCGCAACAGGACGTCGGCGCCCGCTACCACTGTCTGTGGAGGCACGCTGGGCAGGCGGTTGCCGGAGTAATCATGGCCCATGGTGGAGAAGTCTTTGTAGTGGAAGTCATGCCAGGTATGACTAACCCAAAGCCGGATGCTCCGGAAGAAACCCTTTGGGTCATCGGTCAGCTGATAGGAGACGAAGCTTTCGATGCCGTGCTGTTTCGTGTGACCCGCATTGATGGAATAGCCTACTCCGTTGGAATCTATCCGTTGTACGATGGTATTGGAGAGCTCGAAGAAAAAGGCGTTGATGTCGAAGAACAGCCGACCATGAAAAAGATTGCCACGGGCGCCCACCTCGTAGTCTGTGCCGTCCTCCGGCTGGAGAGGCGGCCCCAGGACGCCATTGGTCTTTTGCAGCTCCTGTGTAGTAGGTGTGGAGAAGCCACGGGCTGCGCTGGCATAGAGCGATACATCCGGGAGGACCTTTTTCAGGATGGATAGGCGTGGCGCCAGCTTGTTGGCAAATCGTATGTCGTTGGTGACGGGTGGTATGATGGATGTGCGGGTGAGCTGTACTCCATTCCGATTGAAGCTGGCGCCCAGCGTTATTGTCCAGCCTGCATGCAGCTTCAGGTCGGCCTGGGCGAAGAGGATATACTGCCAGTTGCCGATGCGGTCATCCGTCTGTAATGAGTCCTGTATGCCCAGCTTATTGGCATAGTCGCGGGTCTCGAAGAATCCTTTCTGTGCTTCCGCGCCCGCATTGACCTGCAGACGGCTTTCTCCCAGATCCGTCTTATACTGAAATACGGTACGACCGCCGAAATGAGGCTCCTGTCTTGCTTCATAGACCCTGATCCCGGGGTTGCGGAAGTCTGTATAGGCTCCATATACGGCAGTGGTATTCTGCCAGTGTTCGTTAAAATGGTATTCGCTGCTGAAGCCTGCCGTGAAGTTCTTTTGGAAGATAGCGGCCTGGGCCTGTATGGCGCCGGGGGAGGCGCCGCTGGGGGGGCGGGCCTGCCGGGGATCGGCGAGGTATTCCGTCCGCGTGAGGCCACCGGGTGTCTGATAATACAGATCGCTGTACAGCATATAGCCATGAATGGTCTGTTTGTCGCTGGCCTTTAGCTGTGTTTCCCAGCTGGCGACATCCCTGCGCATAGATGTCCATTTCCTGTATCCGTCGCTGTTCTGGTGCGTATAGCTAAAGATATTCCGATGGCCCGCGTCACCCGTGCGGATATTGATATTTATATTCTGCGTATTCCACGAGCCAACGCCATAGTCTGTACTGACACCCTTTTCCCAGACGGAGGGCATGCTGTTGATAAGGACGGCCCCGCCGATGCCTGCGCCGTACAGGCTGCCTGCCGCGCCCTTGATGATCTCTATGGATTGGAAATTGTAAAAGCCCAGCTCGTTCAGGTAGGTATTGCCGCCGGGGTCTGTGAGGGGGATCTCGTTCCAGTAGATCTTGATATCTCTTACGCCAAAGGGGCTGCGTAAGGAGCTTCCTCTTATATTGAGCCGGTAGCTGCCGGGTGAACGTTCTTCCATACGTACGCCGGGGTTGGCGTTCATGGCCGGCAGGATGCTGGTGTTGCCAAACCGGAGAAGCGATGCCTTGCTGACGACGCTGACGGGGGCGCCTACTTCCGTGAGCTTCCGGTTCTGCTCATATGCTTTTACCACGGCCTCCTGCAGGGGCTTTGTATCCGATGAATCCGATAGAAAAGGGGGAGGAGCCTGCTGTGCCCACAGCCGACCAAGGGACGTTGTAATAAGGACAAGCAGTAAGGTTTTTTTCATCTATTCGGAATTAAGGGGCCAGGACGAACCACAGGTTCATTGGCCGAAAGCCAGACATTAGAGCGATATTACGAAATTAGAGCCTTATCTTTAAAAAGTACATTTTACTTGCCTATGGGTCAAAAAAAGCTGGGCCTGTTCGATCTTACCATGATCGTGGTAAGCCTGACCATCGGAATGGGCATCTTCCGTACGCCTGTCGTAGCTGCTTACAAGGCGGGTACACCCACTCTCTTCTTTCTTGCCTGGCTCATAGGAGGGATAGTGGCGTTGTGCGGGGCGCTAACCTATGCGGAGATCGGCTCCCGCTACCCGGTGACGGGCGGTTATTACAGGATATTCTCCTATGCGTATCATCCTTCCTTCGCATTTGCGGTCAACTGTATCATCCTGGTGTCCAATGCGGGTTCCACCGCGCTGGTTGCCGTCATCGGAGCGGAATATATCGGCCGATTTTTTTTCGATGGTCCTCCTCCCGTGCTATTCAAGCAGGGCGTCACCATCGGCGCCGTAGCTGTTTTCTATATCGTCAATCTCCTGGGCATCAAAATGAGCAGCCGGGTACAGAACGCGCTTATCCTCATAAAAATTTCATTGATCGCCCTGCTGCTGTTATCTGTGTTTGGGAATTACCCTATCGGCGCGGCGGAAGGGCTTGTTGCGGCGGTTTCCGGGCCATCTTCTTTTGGAGGGATGCTGAAGGCGCTGGCCATCGGGCTTATCGCCGTCTCCTTTACCTATGGAGGATATCAGCAGACCATCAACTTCGGGGGAGATGTAAAGGATCCTGGCCGTGTGATGCCTAAAGGCATTACGTACGGTATCTGTATCATACTGCTGCTTTATCTTTCCATCAACTTCGTCTATGTAAAGGTCATCGGCTTCGAGTCGCTGAAAAATGCCGACTCTATTGCCGCCTTGCTGATCAAACATCTTTTTGGACCGGTGGGCGAAAGCATTCTCCGGGTGCTGATGTTCCTTTCCGTACTGGCTTATGTCAATGTCCTGCTGATGAGCAATCCCCGTGTGATGTACGCGATGAGCGAGGAGGGCATTCTTCCGGCGGTGTTTAAGAAGAAGACAAAGAAGCATGACGCCATCGTGTGGTCGCTGACCGCCTTCAGTCTTGCCATTGTCCTTACACTGGTATTCACCAGCGCTGTGGAAAAGATCATCAACTATACCATTTTCCTGGACTCCATCGGCATGTCCACCTCTGCCGCCTGCCTGTTTATCCTGCGTAAAAGAAAGGTAGGCGAAGAGCGGGGCGATGTCTATCGTATGCGGCTGTTTCCGTTAATGCCCCTGATCTTTATATTTTCATATATCGGCATCGCCACCAGCATTGTGCTCGATGATCCGTTGACGGCGGGCTATGGAGTGCTGATCTTCGCGTCGTGCTTTATATTATATTTCCTGATACGCCGAACAAAAAAATGACCATGGACATTTCTTATATAATCAATGAATTAGGAGAAGACAGAGCGCATTATTTCAATGCCATAGCGCCACCCATCATCCAGACCAGCAATTTCAAGGCAGGGTCCGTGGCGGAGCTGAAAGCGTTGTTCGATGATGAATACAGTGGCTATCTCTACAGCCGGGGGCTTAATCCCACGGTGGAGATACTCCGTAAAAAGCTGGCTGCGCTGGACGGCGCGGAAGATTGTCTTGTCTTCAACAGCGGGGCTGCCGCCATCTTTGCGGCTGTGCTGGCCAATGTCCGGGCGGGCGATCATATCGTGTCGGTGGAGCGGCCTTATACCTGGGCCGCCAGGATGTTCGATGTCATTCTTCCCCGGTTTGGCGTGAGCACTACTTATATCGATGGGACGAGGATCGAGAACTTTGAAAGAGCCATCCTGCCGAATACGCGTGTGATCTATCTGGAGTCTCCCAACTCATGGGAGTTCAAGCTCCAGGACCTCCGGGCCGTTGCGGAGCTGGCCCGTGCTGAAAACATTACCACCATCATCGACAACAGCTATTGTACACCGCTGCTCCAGCGTCCCATCGGAATGGGTATCGACATTGTCATGCAGACGGCCACTAAATACATCGGGGGGCATAGCGATACGCTTGGGGGAGTGCTCACCGGATCGGGGGCTATGATGAAGAAGATCTTCGACAGCGAATACCTGAATATTGGCAGCGGGATACAGCCTTTCAATGCATGGCTGCTGTTGAGGGGGCTGAGGACGATGCCTGCCCGGCTGGAGCGTATCGCTCAAACTACCCGGCAGGTGGTGGATCATCTCAAACAGCATCCCCGCGTGGAGTCGGTTCTTTTTCCTTTTGACGAGACCTTCCCTCAGTATGCGCTTGCCCGGCAGCAGATGGACGGAGCCTGCGGATTGTTAAGCTTTTATGTCCGGGCCGCCGAAATGGGACAGATCGTCCGCCTGTGCGAGTCCCTCCGGCATATTATGATGGCCGTGAGCTGGGGTGGTCATGAGTCCCTTATCATCCCCCGTTGTTCGGGCATCGAGCCTGCGGACTTCGATCCTTCCAATAGGGAACACCGTATGCTGCGGCTTTATACCGGGCTGGAAGATCCTGCCTACCTGATCGCCGATCTGGAACAGGCCTTTTTAAAAGCCTGGCCATAAACCAACTGCGAGGGGTAGGTTATACCTGGAACGGGCCAACGGCCGGCCTATTTTGACCATCGGCAAATGAAGATGCGCAAGGTGAGAGGGGATTCTGTATTTTTGGCTGATAAGGAACGTGTTATTCGGCCCGGTCGGGCGCATTTAAATTTTGTTGCATACCATGAAAAAAACGCTGCTGGTGTGTTTGTTACCCGCAATCCTGTTAAGTCACATGAGCCATGCCCAGGATAAATGGGATCTTCGGCGTTGTGTGGAGTATGCATTGGCCAATAATATTTCCATCAGGCAGGCGGATGTGCAGGCCCGGCTTAACAAGCTGATATTGGATCAGAGCCGCCTGTCGCAGATACCGACCCTTTCGGTAGGGGCTTCAGGAGCGGTCATTGCCGGCCGGCAGAATGTGAACGCTTTTACGCTGACGAACAGCACGTATTTTTACAACAGCTATTCCCTGCAGTCCAGCGTAAATCTGTTCAATTTCGGCAGCTTGCAGAATAGCATCCAGGCCAACCGCTATGCCTGGCAGGCGTCCCTGGCCAGCACCGAGAAGACAAAGAATGATATCAGTCTGAATGTCGCCAACGCATATCTGCAGGTATTGCTGTCCAAAGAGCAGGCGGAAGCTGCCCAGAAAAAGCTGGAGCTTTCCCAATCCCAGCTGGAGCTCACCCGCAAGCAGGTCCGGACGGGAACGTTGCCGGAGCTCAATTCCGCCGAGCTGGAAGCCCAGGTAGCGCAGGACAGCTCGAATTATATTTCCCTGTTAGGCCAGATCCAGCAGAATGTACTGGGGCTTAAGGCTTATATGGGGCTTGATGCCGGTGCGCCATTCGAGGTGGACACGCCGCCGGTGGATCAGATACCTGTGGAGCAACTGGTAAACCTGGAGCCCGAGACCGTCTATGCCCTGGCCCTTGTCAATCAACCCCAGCAAAAGGCGGATGCATTGACGATAGAGGCCAACCGGAAGAACGTACGGGCGAACAAAGGCGCCATGTATCCCACCTTGTCGCTGCAGGGCAGCGTAGGCACCAATTATAGCAGCAACAATAAGACAGCAACCTACAGTAATCCCAAGTACCTGCAGACGGATACATTGGTCGGCTACAGGGTGGCAGGGACAAACAATGCCGTGGTGCAGGATATGTTCTCATATGATGTCAATGCCAAAAGAATACCTTATTTCAACCAGCTGGACAATGGGTTTAATCAATATCTTGGATTAAACCTCAATATCCCCATTTTCAGCAATGGCACCCTCCGTACAAATTATAACCGATCGAAGTTGAACCTGCGTAATGCAGAGCTTCAAAGGGATCAGGATAATCTCACCTTAAAGAACAATATTTACCAGGCTTATACGGCCGCGAGTATAGCGCTTCAAAAATATGAAGCCAATAAGATCAGCCTGGACGCCACGGGGAAGAGCGCCGACTTTGCACGAAAGAGATATGCTGTCGGCATGCTGAATACCATCGACCTGCTGACGAACGAAAATAATTTTTTCAATGCCAAAATAAACCTGCTGTCATCCCGGTATGATTATGTGTTCAAGATGAAGGTGCTGGAGTTCTATAAGGGACTGGGGATAAAGCTAACAAAAGATTAACCTAAGACTTTAACTCGTTATGACACGAGCCTGCGACTGCATAACGCCTTTAAAAGACATTAACTCGTTATGAAAAAGAAAGCAATCTGGATAATCGTTGGATTTGTCGTCCTCATTATATTGCTGGTGGTTTTAAAGAAGGCGGGCGTGCTGGGCAAGGACGAGGGGATCAAGGTGTCCGCGGAAAAAGCGACCCGCCGCGATATAACGGAGATCGTTACGGCCAGCGGAAAGATCTACCCCGAGAAGGAAGTAAAGATCAGCCCTGACATATCGGGGGAAGTGGTGGACCTCAAAGTGACCCAGGAGGGGGACAGTGTGCATAAAGGGCAGGAGCTGGCCAGGATATATGCGGATATCTATACTACCCAGCGTGATCAGGCCGCCGCGCAGATGGGCCAGCAGCAGGCGCTCGTTTCCAATATGTCCGCACAGCTGCCGGGCCTGAAAGCCGCTATGGACGCGGCGAAAAATACTTTCGACAGGCAAAAGCAGCTGCTGGACCAGAAGGTGATCAGCCGGGCCGAATACGAGTCTGCGGAGAGCGCCTATAAGAGCGCCGAGGCAAATTATATGGCCGCCCAGCAGACGGTAAAAGGAAATGTGGCGGGTGTTGCCAGCGCACGGGCCAACCTGAACATTGCCGCCAAGAACCTCAGCCGCACCACTGTGATATCGCCCATCGACGGTGTGGTCTCGCTGCTGAGCATCAAGAAAGGAGAACGAGTGGTAGGGAACTCCATGATGGCGGGCACGGAAATGATGCGTGTGGCGGATATGAGCAAGATCGAAGCTATCGTGGACGTGGGTGAGAATGATATTCCCAAGGTGCATGTGGGAGACTCCGCCTTTATAGAGGTGGACGCCTATAACAACCGGAAGTTCAGGGGTTATGTTACACAGATAGCCAGCAGTTCCAGTGCAGCCGGAGGGTCAACGAGCACCGTTTCCACCAATGATGTCACCAACTACAAGGTGCATATTCGTCTGTCGCCGGACTCGTACAAGGACCTTATCGACCCGACCCGGCCTAAATATTTTCCCTTCCGGCCCGGCATGAGCGCCAGTGCGGATATACAGACCCGTACGCACATGCATGTGCTTAGCGTGCCCATCAATGCGGTGTCGACAAGGGAAAAGAACTCCGACAAGAGCGTTCAGGGCGATAAGAAGGACGACAAAAGCTCCGA
>DASZWE010000506.1:0-5316 GCA_035546735.1 Puia sp. | reverse complement strand
CAGCAAATTGAGATATCCGGAAGTATTCAAAGGCGACACGCGCGAGGTATATCTGAACGGGGAAGCTTTTTTCGATGTAGCAAGGAGCCCTGAGCGTCCCTTTATCATTCATCTCGCCAATGGGATGGTAAGGGTGTTGGGGACGTCGTTCAATGTCCGTGCGTATGACAATGAGCAGGTAGTAGAGACATCCGTGGCTACGGGAAAGATAGCTTTTATACCGAAATACAAAACATCGCACAAAAGGCAGGATACGATATACGTGACTCCCGATCACAAGGCAAGCTATACGTTCACGTCTGAAGAGGTACACACCGGCACCACGTCCAGCAAAGAGGACAAGGCCTGGACAGAAGGCAAGCTTATATTTCGTGGCATGACCATGGAACAGATCGCTGTCGAGCTGGAGCGGAACTTTGGAAAGAAAGTGGTGTTTGTGGACAACGGGCCGAAGGCATTTGTATTTACCGGAAGTTTTGAGAACAATACCCTGGATGAGATCATGTTCTATCTCACACGGACGAAGAATTTCAGCTATAACATTACCAATACTGAACTGCTGATCGCGGCTTCGGCCGGTCAGCTCCAAAGCGAACCGGAGGTTCGTGGTCCGGAGGACGGACATTAGAACCAGATTTATCAACTAAAAACGATTGCCATGAATACAGCAACCTCCGCCTCACGGCGGCTGCCCGTTCGTTATGCGTCGACCTGTATACTATCCGCCTGGTTGCTCCTGAGCGTATTTCCGTTGAGATCACAGACTGCCTTTTCCTCTCCTTTGAAAAGCTGGGCGCCCTTCCAGTCGCAGGATCGCAAGATCACGCTGCAGGTGAAGAATGAGAAGCTGTCGTCCGTGCTGGAAAAGATCGAGAAGCAATCGAGCTATGTATTTGTCTATGCCAACGACGAGATCAATCCCCTTCGCAAGGTCACCATCTCGATAAAGGAAAAAGGTCTTAACGATGCCCTATCGGAATTACTGACACCGTTGAATATCAGCTATGAGCTCGTCAATGACAAGATCATCCTCAAACCTGCCAGGCCATCCGTCCCTTTAGCAGGCGGCAGTAGCGGAGAAGACCCAAAAAAAGATGAACCCGCTGCTACTGCCAGACCCAATGAAGACATTACCATCGAAGGCCGTATCGTCGACGCCACAGGGAAAGGATTGGCTGGAGTCAGCGTACTGCTCACCGGCACCAATCTCGGGACAACGACGGGTGATGACGGTCGTTTCAGCCTGCATATCCCGGAGGAACGATTTGGCAACGGCGTGCTGTCCATTTCTTCCGTCGGCTATCTGCGGCAGGACGTCCCCTTGTCGGGCAGGCGAACATTCCTTGTCCGTCTGGAGTCCGATAACAAGGAGATGAACGAAGTGGTAGTGGTTGGTTATGCTACCCAAAAGAAGATCTCTGTCACGGGCGCCGTGGATGCCATCAATAAAAAGGCCATCGAGGACCGGCCTGTCACGAATGTGCTGCTGGCCCTTCAGGGCACCAGTCCCAACCTTATCATTCAGCAGACGAATTTCGAGCCGGGGCAGGGTGTCAATCTCAATATCCGTGGATTGGGCACCACGGGAGATAACTCGCCCCTGATCGTCATCGACGGAATACCCGGCGGAGATATCAACCTGCTCAACCCCAACGATATCGAAAGCGTCTCTATCCTGAAGGATGCGGGCAGCGCTGCCATCTATGGCTCCCGGAGCGCCAATGGCGTCATACTCGTCACCACCAAGAAAGGGAGAAAGAACCAGGCGCCTGTCGTCAGCTACACAGGTATCTATGGCATGCAATCTCCCCGCATCACCTACACTCCTGTGCATGCGTGGGAGAACGCTTATTATAAGAACGAGAGCCTGGTCAATTCCGGATTGCAGCCTGTGTTTACTCCCGAGCAGATACAACAGTTCAAGACGCAGGGGGATGGCGACTGGCGGCTGAGCAATATCCTCCACGATGCTGCGCAGCAGACGCATAACCTTAGCATCACCGGCGGCGGGGCGAGCAATACCTATATGGTGTCGCTGGGTTACCTGGATCAGAAAAGTAATTTCATCGGTCCGGATTACGGTCTCCAGCGCTACAATTTACGGGTGAACCAGACCACGGAGTGGGGTCATTTCAAGCTGAATACCATTATCGGATATGCCAAGACAAGGATCAAGGACCATTCCACTGTTTCCGCCAACCTGGTGGTGGATGCGGGCAGGGTTCCTCTTTATTATAATTTCCAGGACTCCGCGGGGAATTATCTTACCAATGCCGTATCCGCCCAGTACAATCCCAAGGGCATCCTTGAAAAGGGAGGCTACCGGATGCTGGACAACAATGAGGTCTTTGGGAATTTCAACGGAGAATATGCTATTACCCGCGACTTTAAGATCCGCGGCGTCTTTGGGGGCACTGTGACGAATAACAATACTTTTGGCCGTACGTTAGAGGTGGATTTTGTGCCGTCCAGCTCCTATGGTCAGGATAAGTCCGTCAGCAACTACACCTATCGGGGGCTCTTCACCAATCTGCAATTGCTGGCTGAATATACGCATACTTTTGCCGGCGTGCATGATGTGCATGTCCTTGTCGGCGGAGCTAATGAATCCTATAAGGGAGAGGAGAATCAATTGGTAAAGACGCAGACCGATGCGCTGGGCCGTCCCACCAGCACCACCGTCATCGATCCCAACAACAGCTATACATCGAATGCCACCAAGCCGGACGGTAATCCCGCTACCACGGAGACCAGTCTCAATTCTCTTTTCGGCAGGGCCGCTTATAGTTTTAGAGACAAATATTTTGCGGAGTTCAATTTCAGAATGGATGGATCGTCGAAGTTTGCGTCGGGTCATCGCTGGGGATTTTTCCCATCCGGGGCAGTGGCGTGGCGAGTGACGGAAGAAGAATTCATGCGGCCTGTGAAGGACCTTTTGGGGGATATCAAGATCAGGGCTTCCTATGGGATCCTGGGAAATCAGAATATTGCCGCCTACCGGTATCAGACCAATTTTTCCAATTACCAGGGGGCGTACGGTTTTAACAATACGGCCGTTACGGGCGCACGGTATGTCCTGGGCAATCCGGAGATCACCTGGGAAAAGGCGGCCACTTTCAATATCGGCGGCGATCTGAGCCTGCTGAACCGGAAGCTGGATGTGTCGCTGGATTATTTCGACAAGACCACCCGGGACATCCTGGATCAGCGCCAGGATATACCTGCGATCTTTGGGGTGTCTAACCTTCCGCCTTATAATGTGGCGGAGGTGGAGAACAGGGGCTGGGAGCTGCGGGCGTCTTATACGATGTCGGGCAGACTGCTAACGCAGACATTCTCTGTGAACCTGTCGGATAATCTGAACACGTTGAAGAAACTTTCCGGTGGGGAGAGCCAGGAGATACAGCAGATGGAGGAATACCAGATCGTGCGGAAGGTGGGTCAGCCTATCACCGTCTACCAGGGCTATCGGACCAATGGGTTCTTCCAGACGCTGGATGATATAAACAAGTATCCGCGGTTTGCCGGGACCACTGTTACACCCGGCGACTTGAAATTCGTGGACAGGAATCATGACGGCGTGCTGGATCAGAACGATAAATTTATTCTGGGCAATCCTTTCCCACGATATACTTTTGGATTTACCTATACCGCCAGCATCAAGGGCTTCGATATCCTGCTATTTGTGCAGGGAGTCGGCAAGCGGGATGAGATGATCCGTGGCGAGCAGGTAGAGCCATTCCATGTCGGCTATTCGGGCACCATGTATACGCATCAAACCGATTTTTGGACGCCTACGCATCCCAATGCCAAGCGGCCGAAGCTGGCGGAGAATGGCTCACCGTCCAATACGAATAATTACCGCACGGGTTCCAACCTCTTCCTGTTCAATGCCGCCTATGCCCGGCTGAAGAATCTCCAGATAGGGTACACCCTTCCGGGAACATTCACGAGAAAGGCGCGGATACAAAAGGCACGGATCTATTTCACGGGGCAGAACCTCATCACGCTGAGCAAGCTGAACTTCCTGGATCCCGAGATCACGGAATTCAATAACAACACCGGCTTTGGCGTGGGGGCGAACAGCGGCAGGGCGTATCCCATGCCTATATTCACCGGCTTTGGCATAGACATTACCTTTTTATAATATCCAATCATCGCCATATGATAGTTAAGAAAACTTTTTTGTTGTTATTCTTCGCCGGGGTCCTGACCGGATGCAAGAAGCTGGACCTTGCCCCGAGCGATCGGTATACGGAGCTCACTTTCTGGCAGGTGGATGACAATGTGAACAATGCCCTCAACAATATTTACAACAGCATCTTCACCAGCAATCCCTTTTTCTACAACGAAGCGTTGAGCGATAATGCCTATACCCGGCTGGGGATCAGCGCGGGGAATGTGGATGCTATTTCTTCCGGCTCGTTCACCGTGGACCTGAACCGATTCTCCTCTGACTGGGCCTATTACTATGCGGGGATAAAATCCTGCAACATCTTTCTGGGCAATGTGGACAAGAACAGCACGCTGTCTGCCGCTACCCGTGACAGGATGAAGGCGGAGACGAAGTTTATAAGGGCCTGGCATTATTTCAACCTGATGAAATGGTGGGGGGATGTGCCCCTGTTGAAGGAGGATATCACCGCGGACCAGGCGAAGACCATGGTCCGTACGCCGCGCGCCGATGTATTGAAATTTATCACGGACGAGCTGGACGCCGCCGCTGCTGCGCTGCCTACCCGTGACCAGTATGCCGCTGCCGATAACGGGCGGGTTACCAAGGGTGCGGCGTTGGCGCTCAAGGCAAGAGTGCTGCTGTATGAGGGAGATCGTATGGCGGATGTCGTCACGATCTGCGAGCAGCTGATGAACGACCAAAGTCAGAATGGGACCTATAGCTTGTATGGCGACTATGAGGGCCTTTTCCAATCTTCTTCCAAATATAATCCCGAAGTGATCTTTGACCTGGAGTATGTGCTGAATACGCGGATGTGGGGGGATTATATCGATTTTGCACCGTTAAGTGTGGGAGCGCGGAGCAACAACCTGGCGCCTACGCAGGAACTGGTGGATTCCTATATCATGGCCAATGGCAAGACTATTGGCGACGCCGGATCGGGATATGACGAGAACAACCCATATGTCAACCGTGATCCCCGGCTGTCCGCCACTGTGGTATATGATCAGTTCCCGTGGAAGAATGCGGATGGAAGCACGCAAACAATATATATAAAACCCGGCTCGTCTCCCGCAGGGCAGGAGCAGAATGAATACAAGGCGTCGGGTCAGGGTACCGCCACCGGCTACTATTGGCGT
>DASZWE010000505.1:0-4084 GCA_035546735.1 Puia sp. | reverse complement strand
ATGCAGGGAAGGCATAGCCGCAAAGACATTGGAGCTCTTGGCATACAAGGAAGCGAACACCGGGACATGCACCAGGCTGTCGAATCTGCCAAGACCAGCCGTGTTCCCCGGCGTATGAGGATGGAAGCTGAACCCATATTGCTCCACATACCACGGCGGCGCCGCAGGGTACGCATAATAGATAATAAACCCTAACAGGTTGATCAGCAAAAATGTCAGCGCAAATCTGAAAAAGGCATTCTTGTCCTTATAGAAAAGATACCCCGCAAAAGCCAGCGGCAGCGGTATCCAGCAGATATAGGAAAGACCCGCCAGCACATCCAGCACCGTATTCGAATGCGCCAGCCAGTACTCATTGGGGGTAATTCCATTTATTCCAAAAAGACTCTTCTCCGCATTGTAGATGCTCTCGATATGCACTATGTTATACCGATAGTTCGGAAACGCCTTCATGGAGTCGAAGATGATCCAGAATATGACAAAGGCGGAAAAACCCAATATAAACCGGCGGGTAGGACCCGAAAGATAAAACAGCGTATTGAACAACAGCACCAGGAATACCTGGTCACCCTTGAACCCTATCAGCCATGCAGCCAAAAGCAGATAACCCACCGATATGGCCGTGACGATGAGAAAGGTCCTGATATTGATAGATACGCCGGGGGATTTGGCGGTTACTGGATCCATTGCCGCTAAATTTTTACACGTTGTGAAAGTTCTTTACCATTGGCCGTATCGACACCCTTGAACTCGAAATACTCGACATTGGGATTCCAGAATGTGCCGCCGGGATTGATCTTTATATATATCCTGTTCAGCAGCATCTGTTTGTTATCGATGTTTACATAGACATGATGCTGGTTATCCACCGGGGATTTACGGAGATACATGGAGATCTTCTTATAGGATACAAAATGCAGCTCGTATGCTCCATTGCCCAATGACCTGGAGTTTATGCCATAGGCAAAATGCCGCTGGATAAAATTCAGCTCCTGCCGCTGCTTCTGCTCGGTGTACCGGATCCACAATACATGCACCGGATCATCCGGATCGGGTTCGCCATTCTTTTCATTCAGCTCGCAGATGATGGTATTGGTATTGGGAGTGCGTTGCAGATAGAATAAGGAATTGGAACGATGGGGAGGGACAGGGAAAGTGTCCGCGGCAGTGGTCACCGGCGTGGTCACAGCCACTTTTTGCTTCTGCGCCTGTACATCGGGCGATGCCATGGTTGATAATACCAGCGCCCAGACAAAGAGGTTCGACCCTACTCCATCCGCACGTTTTTGCGCCGCCTTCCGGTCCTGCTCCTCCAGCGCCTTCTTCGCATCTCTCAGCCGGCCGATGGCCGTGGCATTCGCCAGCACAGCCATCACTGTCAGCGGTATGGTGAAAATAGAAATGGTCTCGAAAATAGGAAAACTGCTGTCCGGCCAGTGTATCTTGTAATTACCGCCCATCCATTTGGATGCGATCCCGCAGGCAAGGGCCGACACCCCGATCAATATGACCCTCTCCGGCCGCTGCATCAGCCCATCCTTGCATTCTATGCCCAGTCCTTCCGCACGGGCCCTTGTATAGCTCACCATCAGGCTGCCGATCATGCCGATGAAAGCAAACAGGCTGCTGAGAAAATAATGATGCGCCACCAGGTAATAGCATATTCCCAAAAAAAGTATCAGCTCGCTGTATCTGTCCAATACGGAGTCATACAAAGCGCCAAACCGGGAGCTCATATTACCCAGCCGGGCCACCTGCCCGTCCAGCATGTCGAACAGGCCGGCAAATAAGATCAACGCACCCGCCCATCCCACATAGGAAAGATCCCCCCGATTGCCCTTCTCAGCCCCTTCAATGAATATGATGCTCACTCCGATGTTCAATATAAGCCCGATGGTCGTCACCATGTTCGGCGTAAGACCCGCGCGGATCAATAGCCGCACAAACGGATTGATGACCTTGTATATACCTTGTTGTACTTGATTCCGAATACTCATGTTGTCTATGTGCACCGGGTCTGTTTTTACCTTGAAAGTACCCATCCCCGGTGCACGTCTAATGATGGGCCTTCGGCCGCCGGACCCGTGGTCCGTCCTGCCTTAAAAATCAAATTTAACCCTTGTCCGGATACCCCAGGTCGGTATCTCCGGATGCTCCAGATAAGTGAATCGCTTGATAAAATCTACCCTCACCAGCTTGAAAATATTGGCGATGGCAAATCCCGCCTCGACATACGGGCGATGATCCAGGGTAAAGGTCTCCATCACCCCATTGGTCAGCGGGAACTGGATAAGGTCCGGATGTTTTCTCGGATCGTTCTCATCACGCAGACCGCCATACACGATCTTGGCCTCGACGACCTCCCTCCACTTCAATTTTTTCAACAGCGGTATCTTATTGAAGAAAAACCCATTGAAATAATGATCGATATACAGTGCGGCAGAATGGTCAGTGATAAACTCCATAAAGTTCATCAGGTTGAAGCTCTGCAGCTGATAGGCGTAGGTCTGGTTCGCATGCTGGATATTCGCCAGCGGCCAGGGAACTTTGCCTATCAGATAATTTCCATCGATGGTTATATCCGTGTACCCCAGATAGGATAAGTAAAATCGCTTGAAAAACTCACCGTTGAAATTGTGATAATTATACTCACTGTTGAACAGCCCTTTTACACCTGCCGTATACCTCACTGTAAATATCGGATATTTATTGAAGATCGGCACCCTGTAGAGCTTGCCAATATAGAACTGCTCATGCGGCGCCCAGCGGAACTCCGTGGAAAATTCCGTAGTGGTAATATTGGGGAGCGTATCCACCCCTCCATTCTTTACATAGGAGATGGTCCCCGCCGGCGTCTGCTGCCACCACTTGAAGCCAAAGGCATAGGAGAAATGATCTCCGAACTCATGCTTATAATCCAGGCGGAATATCCTATTGTAAAGCCATTTGTCATTATTCCCCCGCTTGAATGACAAAAGGAAGTTATCTTCTTGTACAAACTGTAGCTCCTGCCCGGGGATCTTCGTATCCCTCTGATAGCTGGCCCTGATATAATTCTGCGGGAACCCGTAAATGCTTTTATTGTTCAATGAATAGGTGCCGCTGAGGAAGTATTTCCATTGTTTGTCCTTGAAGCCATACGCGGCATATGCTTCCGAATAATAGCGCGTGCTGAGCTTGAGCGTGGTCCTTCCTCCAAAACGAAGCCGGAAACCTTCCACGGGGTTGAAGCTGTAGAAAGTGCTGGCCGGACCTATCTCGAATATGCCCGCCTGTTTGTACCCCGCCAGCAGCAGCGTACCCCAGTCCATTAGCCGGCGGAAGGATTTCATATGCTGCAGACTGTCGATATTGGCATATACCTTCGACTCCGCCCGGGTCAACGTATCATGCCGGTAGGCCACCCAGAAACTATCCTTCTGGCTCTCCGCACTGTCCAGCACGACCACCGGCGATCCCCGGAATACGCTGTCCGGTATAGGTTTATTCATTGAAAAGTCCTTGAACGAGACGGTTCGCTCTCCGAATAGCCCCGTCCCCGACTTGTTGATCCCGAAGTCCCCCAGCACATCACTCTTCTGTAAAAGATATCGTCCATCGGGCATCCGCTGAAAATCCTGGTCGATCTTCATCTCCCGGACAAAGTTGAAGTTGATGCTCTTGCTCACCAGCAGCCGCAGCTTCTGGATAGCATAATTGCCATCCAGCGTGATCCACATGGTGCCCCTGAACAGCAGGTCGTTGGGATTCCTGGGACGGAAGGACAGGCGTATCAGCTTCTGGTTGTCCACCACTACCGTGTCGTCGATAAAATACATGTAGAAAGTAGGACCCATATCCGCTATGGGACTGAGAAAAAGATTGGTGAAGACGGAAATATTATTGTCGTACACATTGAAGTCCTGGTACAGCCGGTTGAGATACATGCTGATGCCCTGCATATCTATGAACTCCCCGAAATCCACCTTCCGCCGCCCCTTCACGACGGTCTTCGTCTTTTCCGGGTCCTTGCGATAATATACGTCCGACAACGTCTCTTCCAGGTACACGGGTGAAAGCACCCTCCCCTCCAGCTTGCTGGTAT
>DASZWE010000504.1:0-2883 GCA_035546735.1 Puia sp. | reverse complement strand
ATATACCCGAACGCTTTCTCATACGCCAGCTTCCCATCCTTCGCCACCAGCACCACGCAGCCCGGTGTCGCCATCTTGTCGATAGCCTCCCTGGCAATCGTATCGATCTTCTCCAGTCGCACCGGGTCGAATCCCAGCGCTACCGGGTCCACACGCGGTATCACACGGCTCGGCGGAAGAATGCCGGCCCCGGACTTCATATTATCGCAAACAGTGACAGGCAACACCCCCTTGGCCGTGAACCTACCGGCCAGCCAATCGGCGGCAACACTCTCCGTGATCTCATCGTCCTCATAACAGGCCACCAGGTTCCTCGCCATACAATCATTCTTTATCGCATAGGGATTCCCGAAAGCAAAGAGGATAGCCTTGTTCTTCTCCTCCAGCTGCTGCAACAACCAGGCGGCCGGCCTGCTTATAGCAAAATTATGCGCAGGGAACCGCGCATAGTTATGCAGCCCGATCACCACGGCGTCATAACGGCCACTGAGCAATTGAAGGGCCGCGGCCGCCTTGACACTATCCAGCGAATAATCGAAGAAATACACATGCGCATCATAGTCCGTCCGCATCCTGCTGCTGAACGCATTGTCCCCCGTCAGCCCCATTCCCACATAGGCGATCCTTTTCCTTTTAACGGCAGGCCGCACCATCGCATCAGGAGCCACCAGACTACTCTCTTTCACCGAAGGCGCATCACCCGCAGCCGCCTTAAACGGGAACACATCCGCATCATCATTGCGCAACAAGGTCAGCGCACCTTCCGCCACCTGCCGCCGCATGCTCCTTATCCCTTCGTTCAGGTCAGCGGCTAAATGCGCCGTATCCACCGGCTTGCGGTCCGCCAGTCCATATTCATATTTTGCATGCAACACCTTCTTTACCCGTGCATCGATGTCCTTCCATTTTATTTTCTTTTCCCGGATGGCTTCATTGATCTTCCCCAGGCTGGTCGCCACATCTCCCGGCAGGCATAGCATGTCATTCCCCGCTATCAGCGACTGCACCGCCGCATCGCCATCCGGATAGAACTTGGCTACCCCCTTCATCTCCAGGGCATCGGTAAAGCTGATCCCACTAAAATGCAGCTTCTTCCGCAACAGCTTCGTCACCGCCTCTTTGGAGAGGGAAGTGGCCCGGTTCGGGGTATTGTCGATGGCGGGAATATAAAGATGGGCAATCATGACGCTGCCCACGCCCGCCTTGAACAGCGCTTTAAAGGGATAAAGCTCCAGCGAATCCAGCTCAGGCTTGCTCTTGTTGATGACGGGCAGATCGAGGTGCGAGTCTACAGACACGTCGCCATGCCCCGGAAAGTGCTTTGCACAGGCCATCACCCCTTCATCCTGCAGCCCCTTTACATATTGGATGCCATATTCGGCCACCTTCTCCTTGTCCTCCCCGAAACTCCGGTCGTTAATGACAGGATTATCCGGGTTGTTATTGATGTCCACCACCGGCGCATAATCCACCTGTATGCCCATCCGCCGGCATTGCGCGCCTACCAGCCTCCCGTACTGATACACCAGCGAAGGGTCGCTCATGGCGCCCAGCATCATTTGCCTGGGCAGCCCCATCACACTGTCCATCCGCATGCCCAATCCATTCTCTGCATCGATACAAAAAAGGATCGGGGTCTTTGCTACGGCCTGCAGATTGTTGATCCGGGACGCCTGCGCCTGTGGACCTCCCTGAAAGAGACAGATACCCCCCACATCGTATTTACGGACGGCGTCCCCCACCACGCTGTCATAAAATAAAGGGCCGTGCGTCACGGGGTCGATGGAGGACATACGGATCACCATCAGCTGTGCAATTTTTTCATCGGGCGACAGGGTCTTGAAAACGCTGTCAACCCATTGGTCGGCAGAGGGTGCCGGATCAGACTGGGCGGCTCCGGCAAAACAGCCCAGGACTAGCGAAAAGATCAATAAAGGTTTTCTCATAATATGAGTGCTTTAAGGCAGTGTACCACCTTACGATTATTGTGTAAATTGCAGCAAATTAAGGTAGAATTGCCAGACATCATTCATTTATTACCCGATAACATCGCTAATCAGATAGCTGCCGGCGAGGTGATCCAGCGTCCCGCGAGTGCTGTGAAAGAGCTTTTGGAGAATGCCGTCGACGCGGATGCAACGGAAATAAAGCTGATCGTCCAGGATGCCGGGAAGGCGCTGATACAGGTAGTGGACAACGGCAAAGGCATGAGCGAGACGGACGCCCGTATGGCCTTCGAACGGCATGCCACTTCCAAGATAAAAAATATCGACGACCTCTTTCATATCCGCACCATGGGCTTCAGGGGCGAGGCGCTGGCCTCTATAGCCGCGGTGGCGCAGGTAGAGCTAAAAACAAGAAGGAAAGAGGATGAGACAGGCGTCTGCCTGGAGTTAGAGAACAGCAAAGTTGTCCGGCAGGAGCCCGTAGCCTGCCCCCCCGGCAGCAATTTCGCTATGAAGAATCTTTTCTTCAACGTACCCGCCCGCCGCAACTTCCTTAAGAGCAATGCCGCCGAAATGCGTCACATCGTGGATGAGTTCACCCGGGTAGCGCTTGCTTTTCCTTCCATTTTCTTTTCGCTCACCGGCAATGGACAACAGCTGATGCACCTGGAAAAAGGCAGCCTGAAACAGCGCATTGTTCAAATTCTCGGTCATACGCAAAATGCAAAGCTGGTCTCCGTACAGGAAAATACGGATTATCTCAACATATACGGGTTTGTAGGAAAGCCCGAGACAGCGCGCAAGACACGGGGAGACCAGTTCCTTTTCGTGAACCAACGCTTTATCCGGAGCCCTTATCTGAACCATGCCATCATGAACGCCTACCACGACATGATCGCCCGGGACAGCTTCCCGCTATACGTCCTTTTCATCGACC
>DASZWE010000503.1:0-5028 GCA_035546735.1 Puia sp. | reverse complement strand
TGAATGGAAGATAGGAGTGTCCCTGCTGGATCTCGGATGGAACTCCTACAAATATGGATCCCAAAGCAGGGCCGCCAGTCAGCCCCGCAGCGACGTATCGGACTCCATCCTCAACGCCAGGTTCGACGGCGTAAAAAGCCTCGCCGACTTCAATGACAGTCTCGCCACCATTGTCAAGAACATCGGGGCGCTCAACGGTATTTTTAAAATATATAATCCCGCACGCCTGGTGATCAATGTGGACAGGCCCCTGCAAAATTATTTCGCCATCAATGGCAACCTCTCCCTGAATGTCCCTTTCACTAGCACTCCTAAAAGACTTCTGGTCAAGGACTTCAGCATGCTGACCCTCACCCCGCGATGGGAGAAGAAAAAACTGGGCGCCTATCTGCCGGTCCAGGTCACCACAGACGGAAGATGCTGGATCGGGGGAGCCTTTAAAGCCGGTCCCCTTCTGGCAGGGGTCCATAATTGGGCCAATATCTTTTCCAAAAGCAAAATGCAGAATGGAGGGTTCTATATAGCCTTGGTAATCAGACCCGGGAATGCCGGACGCAAGGACAAAGAAGATAAACAATATACCTGCCCGCCAGGTCAGAGCCGGTAAACGCCACCAGGACGCACCACCCTCGACCCGCCCCATCTATCAATATCGCCCGGAAATGTCCCTCTTGGAATAAAACTTTCAATAAATTTTGAAAGTTCAGAAACTATCTATACCTTTATGCTGTCAACGGTTTGCCCAAAGGACAGACATTAACCTGGAAAGAAAAAGTATTATGACGCTGGCAGAAGCAAAAGCAAAGTTCATTGCCGACTGGGGTCGGTTCGGAACCAATTGGGGGATCAATCGGACAATGGCGCAGATACACGCCCTCCTGTTGATAAGCCCCGACCCCCTCAGCGCAGACGAAGTGATGGAAGAGCTCAGCATCAGCCGCGGCAATGCGAATATGAATATCCGCGAGCTCATAGACTGGGGACTGGTGCATAAAGTGATCCGGCCAGGTGAAAGAAAGGAATTTTTCTCCGCCGAAAAAGACATCTGGAAAGTAGCCAGGCAAATCGTAAAAGAAAGGAAGAAAAGGGAGCTGGACCTGATGATACCCGTATTAAAGGAGCTGAGCGAGGTCGAAGGTGACAAGCGCGACAAGGCAGTAAAAACCTTTACAGAGACGATCAACAATATCCGTAAGTTCAGCGACCAGGCCGATAAGACCCTGGATACGATGATCAGGGCCGATGAACACTGGTTCCTGGGCAGCCTCGTGAAACTGTTCGCAGGCAAGAGGGATTGATTCACCGGCAGGATTGACCCTCCTCGCCCAACGTCCCGCCCAACTGATCGACCAGCCCTGTACCCAATGGACCTTCCGGCCATATGCCGGTTTGCCGCTAAAGCGGCTTTTATTTAGATCAGATATTTCAATATTTATTGAAAGTTCAAAAAGTAAAATCAAATGATCAAGGATAAATCAACGGTTATGAACAATAAAAAAATAGTCATCGCAGGCGGCACAGGTTTCATCGGTCAGGCGCTGGCCGCCTTCTTTGGCAGGAACAACGACATAGTCATCCTTGGCCGGCATCTGCCCGACGATGCTTTCCCGTACCCCACCAACCGGACCGGCAAAAAGCTCCTTACCTCCACCGACGGCTACCGCATCCGGTACCTCCGGTGGGATGGGCTCCGGGTGGAAAAGTCCTGGGCGCAGGCCATCGACGGTTGCGACCTCGTGATCAACCTCGCAGGTAAGAGTGTCAACTGCCGTTACACACCCAAAAACAAGCAGGCTATCTTCGATAGCCGCACCGACAGCACACGGGCCCTCGGCCTGGCCATCCGGGACGCCGTCACACCTCCAAAAGTATGGATCAATGCCGCGTCCGCCACCATATACCGTCACGCAGAAGACCACCCGCAGGATGAATATACGGGCGAATTCGAAGATGATTTTTCCGTGCAGGTGTGTAAGCGCTGGGAGGAAACCTTTGAACAGCAGCGCGCTCCCTTCACCCGTAAGATAACCTTGCGCATAGCCATCACCCTGGGCAATGGCGGCGTCTTCATTCCCTATCTCCACCTGCTGAAGTTCGGACTGAGTGGCAGACAGGGCAATGGCCGCCAGATGTATAGCTGGGTACATATCGACGACCTCTGCAGAGCTATAAAATGGATATACGAACGCAACAGACTGGAGGGCGTATACAATGTCTGTTCCCCGCATCCGCTCAACAATAAGGAGTTTATGCGCACGCTGCGCAAGGCATCGGGCCATCACATAGGACTGCCGGCCTTTACCTGGATGCTGAAGCTGGGCGCCTGGCTCATCGGCACCGAGACGGAGCTGATACTAAAGAGCCGTTGGGTGCTGCCGACAAAGCTGCAGGACGCGGGGTTCATCTTCCGGTATACGGACGCGGAAGACGCGATAAGATCCGTGCTGGAAAAAATTCCCAGAAAGAAGTATCATTTATTTTAGATCTCATCACCATTCAAATTTCCCCGCCATGAGCCTGCTACAAGATCGACGGCTGCGGACCATCAAATGGAAAGACCTTACACAGCTGTCTCCGCTTGAAATGATCATCGAAAATTCCATTACCCTGCCCTGGCTGATCACTTCCTGTCTGCTGGCCTGGAAGCATTACTACCTGGTGGCCCTGCCATTTTCATTTCTCTTTTTTCTCACCGGGCTGAGACAGGTGCACAATGGCTTTCACCATACATTGGGCACCCCCCGCCTCCTTACGGAGCTGACCCTGCTCTCCAACAGCGTGCTGATGCTGGCAGCCATGCATGCCGTCCGGTACAATCACTTGCGGCATCACAAATATTGCCTGCAGGCAGGGGATGCGGAAGGCAACTGGGCGCGCATGCCTGCCTGGAAAGCCATCCTCTATGGCCCCGTATTCATCATCCGCCAGCACACCGTAGCGCTTCGCTCGAAGGACCGTGTCATCATAGGATCTGAGCTCGCAGCTATAGCAATATTCATAGCAGCGGCATTCCTTCTGCATATCCCCTTCCTGCAATATCATGTGCTCGCCATGCTGGCCGGTGAGCTGCTGTCCGGCTTCTTTGCCGTATGGACAGTACACCACGACTGTGATGAAGAAGTATTTGCCCGCAGCCTGAACCACAGATGGAAGAACAGGCTCACCTATAATATGTTCTATCACCTGGAACACCACCTGTTCCCCGGCGTACCCACCATCAAGCTACCCATACTCGCCGCCCGTATCCGTGAGGCGTTGCCCGACGTAACTATCAAAGAAGTTTTTTAAACTTACACTCATAGTCAAAACAATATTTTACAGGTGATCCAAACAAGATGCCAGGGATAATTGTTAATTTCAACGGGGACCATTGATCCAGTCCCTGACAACATGGCCGACTCTTCGAAAAAGACACTGGTGCTGGGCGCCTCCAACAATCCCCAGCGTTACAGCTATCTGGCGGTGAATCGCCTGCGTAGCAAAGGCCATCCCGTAGTGGCCATCGGTAAAAAACAGGTAAGGGTGGCCGACGTAGACATAGAAACGGAGAAAAAGGATTTCCCCTCCGTAGATACAGTAACGCTCTACCTGAACCCCCGATCCCAACAGGAATATTACGACTATATCCTCTCTCTCCATCCCCGCCGCATCATCTTTAACCCCGGCGCCGAAAACCCGGAACTGGAGCAGCTTGCAAAGGATCATGGCATCCTGCCCGTGGAAGCCTGCACCCTCGTCATGTTGAGCACCGGACAGTATTGATCCCCCATACGATTTTGATAATAGCCGCTTTTTCGGTAAATTCGAAAAATCCTTTGTTATATGTTATGGCGAAAATTTAATGGCGACCCGATCGAACTACCCATCATCGAAGCCGTCGAAAACGCGATCAGACGTGAGACCGAAAAAGGCTATCACCTGAAAGTCTGCATCGGCACCGACTCCCAGGTCAAAGGTCTTGAAACGGAATTTGCTACGGTAATTGTTTTTCTTCGCGAAGGACATGGAGGTTTCATGTTCATTCACAACGAAAAGACCAGGCATCAGTATACGATCAAAGAGCGTATGCTGGTAGAAGTTGCCAAGAGCATCGAGATTGCCTACGAATTATGCAATCTCTTTTCCAGGTACGATGTAGACATGGAAGTACACGCCGACATCAACACGAATCCGCATTTCAAGAGCAATGACGCGCTGAAAGAGGCAATGGGCTACATACTGGGTATGGGCTTTGCCTTCAAGGCAAAACCGGAAGCGTTTGCCAGCAGCAGCTGCGCGAATAAGGTCGTGAACTAACACATCCGGCGCGGTCCGGAATTGATCTTTACGGGCTATAGCCCGTACGCCCTCTACACTGACAGTCGTAACCCTCTTACGACTCAGGGATTTGTCTCCCCCAAAATTTCCTTCAAAAAATTAGGCCACCCACATAGTGGATGGCCCGGGATAATTTCATCGGGTGAATGTTACTGCATCCAAAATAGCTTTGTCGTCACCACGTCCCCATTTCCACCCAATGCCGTCACAGCCGCCTTATAAGAGCTGCCGTTCGCCGTCTGCTCGTCGGATGGATAAGTATATCGCCAGGGGAAAGGCGTTTTGGCGTTCGTTGGAACAGCCATGGCCGGATATTGCAGCCGCCGGATCTCGACCCAGGCGTCCATACCACGCGGATACAAGGCGAAATATTTTTGCAGACCAATGGCCTGCTTCCATTGCACACCGGTCGTGTTCACACCCGTGCTGCCGATGGCGCCCACTCCTACACCACCGGGAGCGGTGGCATACGCCACCTTGGCCTGCCCCAGGTATGCGCTCGCATCTCCGGACGAACCGCCCCAATACTCGATGCTGGCCGTAACACCCGCATTATAATAATCCGCCGCCGTGCCGGAGATAAAGCCCCTCTCGACAGCCTCCGCCAATAAGAAACTGACCTCCGAATAATCCAGCAGATCCGCCGGAGCCCCCGGGTCCACGATCGTTCCCTTTATAGCGTCCCAGTAAATATTCGAATAATTGTTCCAG
>DASZWE010000502.1:0-2281 GCA_035546735.1 Puia sp. | reverse complement strand
TTGAGCCGGATGGGAGAGTGGATGCGGGTGGATTGATCTCCGGATGGGAGAAGGCGGTGAATGCCTGTATGACATGGAGTAAATAACCTTTCAACTGACCAATATGACTGAATTTTCTGCCGAGCTGATCGGAACTTTTATCCTGATATTATTGGGCACCAGCGTGGTGGCCAATACCATTCTAAAAGGCACCAAGGGCAATAACGGTGGATGGATCGTGATCACTACCGGATGGGCGCTGGCTGTGTTTGCGGGTGTGGTGATCGCGGGGCCTTATAGCGGGGCCCATCTGAACCCGGCTGTGACGGTGTCGCTGGCTATTGCCGGGAAGTTTGCCTGGAGCAAGGTCGGGTCTTTTATACTGGCGCAGTGTATCGGGGCCATACTGGGAGCTTTTGTCACCTGGCTGGTGTACAGGGATCATTTCAATGCAACGGAAGACGCCGGGGTGCAGCTAGCGGTATTCAGCACTTCTCCGGCCATCAAAAATACCTTCTTCAATCTGCTGAGCGAGATCGTCGGAACCTTCGTGCTGATATTCGTCATTTTTTACTTCACCGATCCGCAGATTTCGGCTCCTGCCGCCGAGCACAAGACGCCTATCGGAATGGGGTCATTGGGGGCGTTGCCTGTAACGCTGCTGGTATGGGCTATCGGCCTGTCGCTGGGCGGTACGACGGGCTATGCCATCAACCCTGCCAGGGACTTCGGACCCCGGATCGTGCATACGCTGATACCTATGCGCCATAAAGGTTCGAGCGGCTGGATGTATGCGTGGGTGCCTGTGGTTGGTCCGTTGGTGGGGGGAGCCATTGCGGCGTGGTTGTATCTATGGTTAAAACTCTAAAAGAGACATATGAAAAATCAAATAGTAATCATTGCCGGCCTGGCGGTTTGCGGGCTTGGGGCGTGCAAGACGCAGGGTAAAGCCGGAGGCGCCAGACGAGGGAAGGTCTTTTTCAAAGTGGGACACCGGGGCACGCGGGGGCTGATGCCGGAGAATACCATACCGGCCATGGAGAAAGGGATAGAAGCCGGCGCCAATACCGTAGAGCTGGATGTGCATGTTTCTAAAGACGGCCAGGTGCTGGTATATCATGATGAGTCCTTTAACCCGGATTATACGAGCATGCCGGATGGAAGCGATATTCCAAAAGAGCAGCGGAAGAAGTATACTTTCTACCAGATGAACTATCCGGAGATAAGGAAGTTTATTATCGGTCGGAAAGATTATCCCGCCTTCCCGCAGCAGCAGCGGATGGATTGCTATACGCCCCTGTTGGGAGAGATGATCGATTCGGTGGAAGCTTTTGTCCGGGACCGTCATTTGCCGCGGGTGTATTGGCTGGTGGAGATCAAGTCCAAGGAAAAGACGGATGGATATGAACAGCCGGCGCCGGAGGAGTTTGTGCGTTTGCTGCTGCCCGTCCTGGATGCGAGGCATCTGGGCAACCGGCTGATCATACAGTCCTTCGATATGCGTCCCCTGCAGGTGATCCACCGGGAGCGTCCTGATATCAAGCTGGGGTTTCTTACGGATGACAAGAACAAAACTTTTGATGAAAATATTCGTGCGCTGGGTTTTAATCCCGCCTTCTATAATCCCAATTATCACCTGGTGACGGCAACGCTGGTAAAGCAATGTCATGATAAAAATATACTTATCGAGCCCTGGACTGTGGAGACACAGGATATCATGCAGCAGATGAAGGTCCTGGGCGTGGATGGCATCATTACGGACTATCCGAATCTACTATAATAATCACTCCTAACAAACTTGCATTATGAAAATTATCATGCTACTGGTATGTGCTGCATTTTGGTTGCCTCTGCAGGCGCAGCAGATAACTGTTACCGGAAAGGTGCTTTCCGGAAAAGATCAAACTCCGCTGGCCGGTGTGAGCGTGCAGACGTCAGCCTCCAGGGGTACGGTAAGCCGGAACGACGGAAGCTTTACCGTGCAGGCTGCTGTGGGCGCTACGCTTCAGCTCAGTATGGAAGGCTATTTGCCGAAGGCGATAAAGGTCTCGCGGGCCGACCTGGGTGTTATCGTCCTCGATCCCACCCAAAAGTCGCTTGATTCTGTCGTCGTGGTGGGATATGGAACGCAGAAGAAGGTCAATCTCACCGGCGCCGTCACCACGGTGAACATGGAAGAGAAGCAAGGGCAGCCTGTTACCAATGTGAGCAATGCGCTGCATGGCGTGCCGGGTCTTTTTGTCAATCTCAGCAACAGCCAGCCGGGGGTGGATCGCAGCACTATCCGTATCCGTGGTATCGG
>DASZWE010000501.1:0-4799 GCA_035546735.1 Puia sp. | reverse complement strand
CCAGCTTGAAATTATTGATCAGGTGGCGCTGCGCCGCCAGTCCGATCTTATCCCCATCCTCTTTTGGCGTCTGTACATACAGCACGATCCATTTTGAATGATAATACGTGGCCAGCCGGGCCGTTTTGCGAATAACTTTTTTGGCTATCTCATGATTGCTGCTGATACACGCCAGAAAACGTTCGGCCCGTAAATGCGCACCCCTCGGCAGCTCGGTCTCGATCTTCCGTTCCACCTGTGACGCCACTTCCTTCAACGCCAGCTCCCGCAGCTGCAGGATACGTTCCGCCTGGAAGAAATTTCTTAGGGCAGTCTCGATCTTGTCCTGCGTATATATCTTGCCCTCCTTCAGCCGGGTCACCAGCTCGTCCGCCGTCAGGTCGATGTTCACCACCTCGTCGGCCTCCCTCAGCACACTGTCCGGTATGCGCTCCGCCACCTCCACGCCCGTAATATTCCTTATCTCCTCATTCAGACTTTCGATATGCTGGATATTTACGGCGCTGATGACATTGATACCCGCGTCCAGAATGTCCATCACATCCTGCCAGCGCTTTTCATTCTTGCTGCCTTCGATATTGGTATGCGCCAGCTCATCGATGATCACTACCTCCGGGTGCAGGTTGATCACAGCCTGCACATCCAGCTCATCCAGCTCCTTCCCTTTATAGAACAGCTTTCTTCTGGGCAGCACGGGCAGACCTTCCAACTGGCTCACCGTTTCCTTCCGTCCATGCGTCTCGATATACCCGATCTTCACATCCACCCCGTTACGCAAAAGGGACTGCGCCTCCTGCAGCATCCGGTAGGTCTTCCCCACTCCGGCGCTCATGCCGATGTATATTTTGAACTTACCCCGGCGGGATTTCCGGATCAGCTCGAGGAAATGTTCCACATCGGGGTTCTTATTGTTTACTATGGTCGTCTCGTCCGCCATCAATGCAAGTTATCCAATGCAATATTCAGTTTGAGGACATTTACTTTGGAAGGGCCGAACAACCCCATCAGCGGTCCTTCGGTCAGCCTTTTGATCAGCTCGTTCACCTTTTCCTCCTTCAGCCCTCTGACAGCCGCGATCCTCTTCACCTGTACCCCGGCTCCTTCAGGAGAGATGTCGGGATCGAGACCACCGCCGGAGTAAGTTACTAATTCCGAAGGAATATCTTCCTTTTTCACACCCGGGTTATGCACGAGGAAGCTGTCGATCCTGGACTGCACATCCTTGAGATAGTCAGGGTTGGAAGGCCCTTTGTTGCTGCCGCCGCTGCCCGCCGCATTGTACCCCACGGCAGAAGGACGCCCCCAAAAATACTTGTCCTGTGTAAAGTTCTGTCCTTCCAGGGCAAAACCAACCACTTTTCCATTCACAGATACCGTCTCCCCGAGACCGTGGGCAGGCGCCGCCCGGGCGATCAGCCAGATAAGCAAGGTATAGACGCCGCAGAAGAAGATGATACAGACAGCCGTCAGCTTCAGCGCGGGTAAGATTTGTTGTCGCATGTTAAAACCAGTTTGATATGAAGAGATCAATTAATTTAATTCCTATAAAAGGCACCACCACCCCGCCCAGTCCATAGATCAGCAGGTTGCGGCGGAGCAGCGCGCTGGCTCCGATGGGCTTATACGTGATACCACGCAAAGCCAGCGGTATCAGCAGGGGAATGATGATGGCGTTGAAGATGACGGCCGAGAGGATAGCGCTCTCGGGACTATGCAGCCGCATGACGTTCAGCGCCTGCAATCCGGGTATCGAGGCAATGAATAACGCCGGGACAATGGCAAAGTATTTCGCTACGTCATTGGCGATGCTGAATGTGGTAAGCGTACCGCGGGTCATCAGCAATTGCTTGCCTATCTCCACGATCTCGATCAGCTTGGTGGGATCATTGTCCAGGTCCACCATATTACCGGCCTCCTTGGCTGCCTGCGTACCACTGTTCATGGCCACGCCAACATCCGCCTGGGCCAGAGCGGGAGCATCATTGGTCCCATCCCCCATCATGGCGACCAGCTTGCCACCCTGCTGCTCCTTGCGTATATAGTTCATCTTATCCTCCGGCTTGGCTTCTGCGATAAAATCGTCCACACCCGCCCGTTCGGCAATATACTTCGCCGTGAGAGGATTGTCGCCCGTCACCATCACGGTCTTTACACCCATCTTCCGCAGCCGATGAAACCGCTCCTGTATTCCGGGCTTGATAATGTCCTGCAGCTCGATGACGCCCAGCACCCGTCCATTCTGGCTTACGGCCAGGGGTGTGCCGCCATTGGAAGCTATCTCCTTTACTTTATTTTCTGTCTGTTCCGGGAAGCTGTTGCCTGCCCGTGTGACGAGGGATCTGATGGCGTCGAAAGCTCCTTTGCGGATAAGGACGCCCTGCGTGCCGCTGAGCTTCCCATCCTCACCTTGCCGGCCATCCTCTTCCAAAAGATCGACGCCACTACAACGGGTTTCGGCGGTGAAGGCGACAAACCGGGCGCTCTTTGTCTGAAAGCTGCCGGGGTTCAATCCTGCCAGCTCGACGATGGATTTTCCTTCCGGCGTCTCGTCCGCCAGCGAGGCCAGTACACAGGCTTCTATAAAGGCCTTCTCATCCACATCAGGCGCCGGCCAGAAATGAGTGGCCTTACGATTGCCGATGGTAATAGTGCCCGTCTTGTCCAGGAGGAGCGTATCCAGGTCACCGGCAGTCTCCACCGCCTTGCCGCTCTTGGTGATCACATTGGCACGGAGCGCTCTGTCCATACCCGCAATACCGATGGCGCTCAGCAGTCCACCGATGGTGGTAGGTATCAGGCATACAAATAAGGAAATAAAGGCGGCAATGGTAATAGGCGTACTGGCATAATCCCCAAAAGGCTTCAGCGTTACACACACGATGATAAAGATGATAGTGAATCCTGCCAGCAGAATGGTAAGCGCTATCTCATTAGGCGTCTTTTGTCTGGAGGCGCCTTCTACCAGTGCGATCATCTTATCCAGGAAGCTTTCCCCGGGCTGTGTGGTCACACGTACCTTGATCTTATCGCTCAACACTTTCGTTCCACCCGTGACGCTGGATTTATCACCACCGGCCTCCCGGATGACAGGGGCGCTTTCCCCCGTGATCGCGCTCTCGTCGATGGTAGCCAGCCCTTCTATGATCTCGCCGTCCATGGCGATGGTATCGCCGGCTTCGGCAATAAAGACGTCCCCTTTCTTTAGCTGCGAGGAAGGGACGGTCTTTATTTCACCTACATAGATCTCTCCTACCGGAAAGACCTTTTTGGCCGGAGTATCTTCTCTTGTCTTGCGCAGACTGTCGGCCTGCGCCTTACCCCTCGCCTCGGCAATAGCCTCCGCAAAGTTGGCAAAAAGCAGGGTGACGAACAGTATCAGAAAGATCAGCAGGTTGTAGATAAAGCTTCCCTGGGAATGTTCCCCCGCCAATATCCATATACAGACGGCCAGCATCACTGCCGTGCCTATTTCTACAGTGAACATGACGGGGTTACGAAACAGGATACGGGGATGGAGCTTTATAAAAGATTGCCGGATCGCTTCCCGTACCAGGGCCGGCTCGAACAATTTATTTGCTTTATACTGTTTTGACATATGATCTGATTTATCTCCCGGACGCCGGCGCCTTTTCGACATGGGAGTACATCGCAAGTACGCCGGAAGTCGTCCGGAAATGATTTATATATGGGCTATGCTAAAGAACTCTGCTATCGGTCCCAGCGCCAGGGCTGGAAAGAATGACAGCGCCGCCACAATGATGATCACGGCAAAAGTCATGATCCCGAAAGTGCTGGTGTCTGTCTGTAGCGTACCTGCGGATGCAGGAATATATTTCTTTTTTGCCAGTATACCGGCAATCGCCACGGGACCGATGATAGGTAAGAACCGCGACAGGATCATAACGATGCCGCAGGTGATATTCCAGAAAGGGACGCCATCCCCCAACCCTTCGAACCCGCTGCCATTGTTTGCAGACGAAGAAGTATATTCGTACAGCATCTCCGAAAAACCATGATAGCCCGGATTGTTCAGCCAGCCCGCATAGGTCTTCGGGTCATGCGCAAAGAGATAAGAAGCCAGGGCAGTAAAAGACAGTATCAAAAGGGTATGCAGAAGAGCGATGATCGTCGCGATCTTCATTTCTTTTGCCTCGATCTTTTTTCCCAGGAACTCCGGGGTCCTGCCCACCATCAGCCCGCTGATAAAGACGGCGATGATGATAAATATGTAGAAGTTGAGGAATCCTACTCCTACCCCTCCATAAAAAGAGTTGATCATCATACCCCACAAGGCGAACATGCCGGTCAACGGGGTAAAACTGTCGTGCATGGCATTGACGGAACCGTTGGAAGTGACGGTAGTTGATATACCCCAGTAAGCCGAAGCGGCCGGACCAAAACGGACTTCCTTTCCCTCCATGCTGCCCATATGCTGTGTCACTCCCATATGGCCTATGTTAGGGTTGCCCCTCATCTCGTAATAAATGGAGGGAGTGACAAAGATGAGAAAGCCCGCTGTCATCACGCCAAAGACCATCCATGCCAGCTTCTTTCTTTTCAGGATATGTCCCAGGGAAAAGACAAGCGCGATGGGGATCAGGAGAATGCAGATACTTTCTACCATATTGGTAAGGTAGTTGGGATTTTCCAACGGCTGGCTCGAGTTCGCTCCGAAGAATCCCCCTCCATTGGTGCCCAGCTGCTTGATCGCTACCATAGCGGCGGCAGGACCACGACTGACATGCACCGTATCGCCTTGCATGGAGATGATCTGGTCTTTTCCTTTAAAGGTCATCGGC
>DASZWE010000500.1:0-4490 GCA_035546735.1 Puia sp. | reverse complement strand
ATCCTTCTCCACCGGGTCCACCGCCTTCACCTGCCCCTTTTCGATATGATTCCAGGCCATGGAAAAAGGGTCCCACCATCCGCCGCGAAACCAGCAATGATCCACCACCGTGCCCGCATCCGTTGTATAAATGGCAAAATCTCCCTTCTTTTCAGGCGCTTCCTTTGTCCCGTCCTGTGAGAGCACAAAACCCTGCCGGATGGACCCAATATGATTAGCGGCGCCATGATCGTCCGGTAAGGTCATAAAATTCCGGGCGTTGTAGGAAAACACATAATCCATCGTCCGCGAAGACACATTGCGAAAAGTATATTCCAACGCTCCCACCGGCAGGCTCGAATTATCCTCATCCGTGGGTATAAAAGGACTCCACCCCGTTATATGCACATCCAGCGGCACTTCTTTGTCTCGCAATGTCACCTCTCCAAAAGGGAACCTGGCCAGGAACTCCGCCTCTCTGAAGCGGGGCAGCCCCCATGTTGCGCCGGGCGATCCCAGTCCCGCATCCCGGTGTCCGAACTTCTTCCAGGCAGGCACCGGTCCTTCCAGCACCCGCGCACTGTTTGGCAGCTGCTTGATGGAAATAGCGGCAAACACCGCCGGCTCATTGAACATGTCCGGACTGTTCCGGACACTCATATGTGAAATGGCGCCCGTTCCTTCCAGGCAGAACATACCCGCACCGATGCCTCCGATGGGGAAGGCCACCTCCTTCAGATAAGCCCCTTTATAGACTCCATTATAAATATGCCTGTCATTGTATACACCCCCTGCCTTTCCGGTCCCTTGTTGTCCCCGGCTGCTCATGGTGGTTAGCACCGCTGCCGCCAAAACAATAATTCTTGTTGTCAGTTGCATATATAGCTCATTTTTTTGTGCTTTCCCGGATCACCAGCTTTGCATCCACTATCACCTCCTCAGGCATTACACGCTGCTGCGCAACGTTGCCCAAAGCCAGCCGAACCGCTTGCTTGCCGATATCTTCCAGGGATTGTTTGACAAATGTTAAAGGAGAATAAAAAAAATCGAAAGCCTCCGCCTCGTCCATGCTGATGATCGCCAGCTCGTCAGGTACCTTGATCTTTTGTTGGATCACCTGCCGGATACCCTGTATCGCCAGGGAGTTCGTGGCAAAAAAGAACCCATCCACCACAGGCACCGGCAACAGCAACCCCTGCATTCCCAATGCCGCCTCTTCTTCAAGATGCTGATAGGAAGCCCGTATCAGCCATTGTTCCTGGAAAACGATCCCCCCGTCTTTCAATGCATCCTTATACCCCGAGATACGTTCCGAAATATGCTGCATGCTGGTATCATAAGCCAGCATCCCGATTCGACGGCCGCCGGTTTTGATCAGGTGCTCCACTGCCGTATAAGCAGCTTTGTAATTATCTATACGGACACAATTGGCCCGGACATCCGAAAAGTACCTGTCTATAAGCACAAAGGGAATACGTTTCTCCTGCAGCGCCTTTATCTGATCTTCCGTATATTCCGCCGGCGCAATGATCAACGCATCGACCTGGCGGTTCAGCAACGTATCCAGCAACGCCTGCGACTTCTCCACACTCTCGCCATTGCTTCCGAAGATCACCGTATAGCCCCATTGCTTGGCTTCATCCTCCACGATCCGTGCTATCTGGGAAAAAAAAGGATTGGAAATATCTGCCACTATCAACCCCAGCGTGTTTGTCTTTCCGCTCTGAAGACTTCTGGCAATAAGATTTGGACGATAGTTCAATTCGCGGGCAGCCTGCCGTATCTTCTCCGCCATTTCCACACTCACCCTGTCCGACTTGTTGTTGAGAACATATGATACCAGGGCCGTGGAGACCCCTAGATGGCGAGCAATATCTTTGATGGAAATTTTCTTTTCCATGATCGTAGACTTCGGCCTAGGCCCGGACCCTGAGGCCCATTTTACGCTGAAAGATCTGCTTAAACGTTTAAACAAGCAAATAAATCTGCCCCATCCACCAAAAAAAATATCGATAAATTTTTAGCAAATTTTAGCAAATGCTCCGCTCCCCCCTCCCCGGTTTATCTCGCCGAATAAGTCTCCGCCCCACCAGACACAAAAAAAATCCCTACACTGCTGCAGGGATGCACTAATCAAATACCATAACCATTAAACCTTATCCTATTAGAATATAAAATTAGCTCCCTTCTGCAAAAAACCGTGTAGAAATACTTCTACAGGCATTCGAACCCGGACACTTTTCCCCTTCAAATAGAAAAAAGCTTTATTTTGTCAGCCTGCTGTAATTCTTCCATCCATTAAACTTAAGTTCTATGAAGCAACTGATCAAAACGCTACACGCTGTCATCTATCTGCAGTCACACGATCTTTCAGAGGATGATATGCAAAAAAAGATCTCCGTTGGCGTGAACCTGATGAGCGGCTGGGTCATCCTGCTTACCGTCACATTCGGCGCCCTCTTTTATTTCATCTCTCACAATATCCTTATCCTGGTCGGCGTCGCCATCGAGACGGTCCTGCTCATCGGCACCATCCTGCTCAATCATGTGAGGCAATACCATTCTGCCAGCCTGTCCATCTACCTCACCATGAGCATCGCCACCCTGTACTACAGCAGCATCCTTGGCCGTCCCGTAGAAGCCCAGTTGATGGTCGTCTACCTCATCGGGGTCGCCCTCTTCATGTTCCCTGACCGGACCACCCGCATCGTCTGTATCGCCGTCACCGTCAGCCTCCTCGTCCTGCTGGAGCTGAACTTTAAATACCAGGTCATCCAATCCATAAAAGTCGACGAAAACACCGCCCTCCTCATGCGCTGGTCCTCCTACGCCGTCATCATCTCCCTTGTCATTTTCACCTTCGTACTCTATTCCAGGAATAACAAGCAGCTCCTGGACAGGCTAAGAAAACACGCAGAAGAAGTACAGCTCAGCCTGGAGAAAGAAGAAAAAGCCAATGAGAAAAAGGATATCTTCATCAGCAATGCCTATCACGAAATAAGAGCCTCCTTCTTTTCCATATTTTCCATCCTCAACCTGTTCAACAAAGAAAAAGCGGACGACCTCAGGATAAAGGACTGGCGCAGGGCCGTCACCCACCTGAGGACAGCCTGCCAGATATCCCAGAACATCATGGACAATATCCTCGAATATGAAAAATATGAGATCGGCACCCGCAATGCCGTATACAACGACCTCATCGATATCCGCTCCCTCATCGATAACATCGTGGAGATCTATCAATATTCTGCGGACGAGCGGAAAGTAAGGATCATGGCCGAGATCTCCGAAGACATGGAGGAATACATCCTCTGCGACAAGGTCAAGCTCAACCAGGTCATCACCAATCTCCTGACCAATGCGGTAAAATACACCCGCTCCGAGACAGACATCACGATCCGCGTCACCCGGCAGAACGATCACTGGCGCCTGTCCGTGGAAGACCAGGGCGAAGGCATAAAGGAATCCAATATCGAGAGGATCTTCGAACCCTTCGTCACCGGCAGCCCCACCGGCATCGGCCTCGGCCTGTACATCACCAAAAAGACAGTCAATCTCATGAAAGGCGAAATATCCGTGGACAGCCGGCCCGACCAGGGAACAAGATTTACCATCTCCATGCCCCTGCAATCCGTCCAGGCCAATTGATCGCCCCCGCTCAATTCATATAAATATGCGGGTACCGCGTTGTCTCCCGGGTGCTCCAATCTACATTGCCCCGCATCTGGTAACCCAGCGCCTCTATATATCTCTTCAACATGGCATTCGTCCTGTCATCGAATAGGTAAACCCTTTCCGACAATCCGATAAATTCCCGCACCAGGTCGTCATGGATCTGCGCCGCCCGCTGTATCGCCTCTTCCATGCTGATATGATACTTGTTCTTTAACACCGTCACCAGGTTGTATTCCCCCTTATCCACCTGGTCCAGCTCCTTGCTCAGGGAAAAAAGATCATTGGAGAAACAGACAATGTTACGGCTCGTCTCCGTCAGCCTGCGCACAAAAGGATGCTCATAAATGTGCTCGTTGAGATAGATCTTCCCCGTCACCTCCAGCGAATCCGTGGAAAGATGCGCCGCCCCCAGGTACTGCCGTATCTGAATATATTCGTCCAGGTCGGGCTTTAACCCGCTGATCATATGCTTGAACTGCCAGGCCAGTCCCTTGAACATCAGTTTTATACAATGTATGAACTTCATCTGCCAGGCCTTGCTCGTACGCAGCACCATCCGCCGCCAGAAATCACTCAAAGCAGCCAGCACAGGCCCGTCTTTTCGGATAAAACATTTTTTATTATATTCAAGTATCTCCATAAACTGGCGTTCAAAATCCACATAAGCCGCCTTGTCCTTGATAATATCCTTTTCATCAAAGATGTCATCGACCATGAACAGCAAAGTATTGAAGTCACACCATGCACAGATATCCGTATAATCCCCCAAAGGGAAACTTCGTGCAATAAATAGGGGGAATCTGTAGTCTTTGTATCGGGAGAAGATCTCATAGGTC
>DASZWE010000499.1:0-6432 GCA_035546735.1 Puia sp. | reverse complement strand
ATCGATGATCCACTTATAGCTCGAATCCATGGTGATAGCCCCCGCCTCTTCACTAAGGATATAGTGGTCCGGAAAATCCTCCCGGATCACTTCGAATATAGCCTTTTCGGACGCATGATCCGCCTCGGTGACCAGGTTATTAACGCCTTCTTTATTGGAAATAGTGAATTCGCCTTCGAAATATTTCTGCATCACAGCGGCCCCCGCCTCGACAGCCCTGATAAGTGTTGATTTTAGCATGCGCAAATATACGCGGAGTTGGCCAGAACGAACCAGCGGTTCGCTGCCGGAAGGACAAACAGTAGCAGTTTGCGGGAATTGGGCTATTTTTATTGACAGACCGATTCACGCACATTTATGCTCCTATCCGTCATAATAGTCAGCTACCAGGTGAAGTACTTCCTCGAACAATGCCTTTTCTCCGTAGAAAAAGCCCTGCAGGGTATTGGCGACACAGAAGTCATTGTCGTGGACAATCATTCACAGGATGGATCCGTAGAATACCTGCAGCCGAAGTTCCCGGCCATAAAATTTCTTGCCTTATCGGACAACCCCGGCTTTGGCGCCGCCAATAATCTTGCCCTCGCCCGGGCAACAGGGGAATACATCCTTTTTCTGAACCCCGATACCATCCTTCCGGAAGACTTTTTCCATATATGCCTTTCCTTTATGAGCAAGACCCCCGGCATCGGGGCGGCAGGGTTCCGGATGGTGGATGGCAGCGGCCGGTTCCTGAAAGAATCCCGGCGGGGATTTCCAACTCCCTGGACATCGTTCTGCAAGCTGTCCGGCCTCACCGCCCTGTTCCCTCACTCCCGCCTGCTGGCGGGATATTACCTGGGACACCTGCCTGAAAAGCAAACCCGGCCGGCCCCCATTCTTTCGGGCGCCTGTATGTGCGTACCCCGCAAAGTCCTGGAACAGACGGGCGCTTTTGACGAACGCTTCTTCATGTATGCCGAGGACATTGACCTTAGTTATCGCATTGAACAAAAAGGGTTTACCAATTATTATATGGCAGATACGACCATTCTCCATTTCAAGGGCGAGTCCACCCGCAAGGATGCGCAGTATATCAGGCGCTTTTACGGAACAATGATCCAGTTCCGCCAAAAGCATTTCAAAGGGTTCTTCTCGCGGATATTCAACGGCCTGCTGGCAATGGCCATCCGGATAAGACTGGTTTTTGCCGCTCCGTCCGAGCCGCCCATTTCTACCGGCTATGATGCCGTCCTCACCCGGGACGACGACCTTTCATTCAAAGAGATCATTAAATTGTTGCAAGAGCTTCCTGACAGAAGGGTACTTATCCACGCCAGCGGCAGCGGATCAGCCGTAGGCAGCCCCCGGGCCGAAGGAAGAGGGATAGCCATCGTGCGCTGATAGCTCAACAAGCCCCTAATAGTTCGATCATACGCTCGCTTCCTTATATTCCAGCACCGACCGCTGACTTTTCATGGTCAGCAGATAGAGCGTCAATAGCACCGTCAGCCATACGAAGAGGAACAATTGAGCCCCGCCTCTTAATATCTGATGAGACAGAAGCCCATCTGCCATCAGCTTATTCAGCTCTTTCCCCACCAGCCAATGATCTGCCATGCCCGGCAGCACGAGGAATACCAGGAACCAGCCTATTCTCTGTAGCCAGCCGGCCACCAGCATAAAAGCCCGGATAAGAGGCGGCAGACTAAGGACCACCACGATGAGAAGACCCGCCCCCGCAACAAAATGATGGTGGCTTCCGGAGCTTCGCTGAAAAAGCTGGCGAAGCGCCCAGGTAATATCTCCACCGCCTGCCAGAGCCGCCATTATCGGGGGCAGGGGTAGGGCGGCAAAGACCATGCAATAGCCAACGGATTGCTTTTCCGGAGGATTGTCCGGATGCATCATCATCCACCCGCTCCAGAGGATGATCGTATTCACCAAAGGTCCCGCCAGCGTCACCAGCGCAAGACCCCCGGTAGAGGCAGTGCAAAGGGTGCAGGGAGCCCAGTAGTCGAAGGCGCGGTTGCCCAGACAGCCGCAGAAAGAGGCCGCTGTAAGGAAGTGAGCCCAGTCATGAACTTCATGGATCAGGAATACCAGGCAAAAAAAGGAAAGAACGGAAAGGGGGGTCAGTTTTACCTTCATAAATTTTTACCACTAGTTTTCTGAGGCCTTTGTCGAAGCTCCGGGACCTCACTCCTCCCTGTTCATAACCTTCGCACGGCTCGGTTATAGACAACGAACCTCCGGTCTATTAAATAAATGTAGGAAAAATTTCATCCAAAACGTTAGATTTGCCGCAAACGTTACCGGGGGTGAATTACACCCCCGGGTTGAAATGATACTCAATGGCGTTGATTGAAATTCAATTACCCAAATCGTTGGCCAGAGCATTACGGTTGCCTCAGAAATCTCCCCGACGGCAACAGCTGAAGGTATTGAGGAAACTGCTCCGAAAGGCCCGGTTCACAGAATTTGGACAACAATATAGGTTTGATGAGATCCTGTTGAGCAAGCATCCCGGGAAGAAATTCCAGGAGATGGTGCCTACTTTCGATTATAACAAGATATACGAAGCCTGGTGGCATAAGACCCTGGAGGGCAAGGCGGATATTTGCTGGCCGGGAAAGATAAAATACTATGCCCTCTCTTCCGGCACCTCCGAGGCCGGGAGCAAATTTCTCCCTATCACCAATGACCTTCTTCGCGGCAATCGCATTGTCATGATCAAACAATTGCTCACGCTCCGCAACTATCATGATATTCCCGTGAAGAGCATCGGCAAAGGCTGGCTGATGATCGGAGGCAGCACCAGCCTGCAAAAGGGCACCGGATATTATTCGGGCGACCTCAGCGGGATCACCGCCCGGAAAGTGCCTTTTTGGTTCCAGCCCTTTTATAAGCCGGGGAAAAAGATAGCCCGTACACAGGACTGGTCGAAAAAGCTGGAAGAGGTCGTACGCCTGGCGCCACAATGGGACATCGGATTCCTGGTGGGCGTACCTCGCTGGATACAGCTTTGTATGGAAATAGTGATCGAGCGCTACAATCTGAACAATATTCATGAGATATGGCCCAACCTCGGTTTCTTTGTACATGGCGGGGTTTCTTTCGAGCCATATAAAAAGGGATTTGAAAAGCTCCTGGGCAAACCCATCACCTATATAGAGACCTATCTGGCGTCGGAAGGATTTATCGCTTACCAGGACCTGCAGCATTCCAAAGGCATGCGCCTGGTGACCAACCAGCATATCTTTTTGGAGTTCGTGCCCTTTGATAATAAGAATTTTGACCAGGACGGCAATCTGGTAGAGAACGCCGAAGCGTATATGATCCATGAGGTGGAGGAAGGAAAGGACTATGCCATACTGTTAAGCACCAGCGCCGGGGCCTGGCGATACCTGATAGGCGACACGGTACGTTTTGTGGACAAGGCCCGCAGCGAGATCATCATCACCGGCCGCACCAAACACTTCCTCAGCCTGGTGGGCGAACACCTCAGCGTAGACAACATGAACAAAGCTGTGCAGCTCGTCAGCGAAGAGCTGAATATTTCCATACCCGAGTTCACCGTAGCCGGCGTGCCACATGGTCTCTTTTTTGCACATCAATGGTGGTTGGCCACCGACGACAATGCCGACCCCGAAGTGCTGCGGCAAAAGATAGACACGAGACTGCGGGAGCTGAATGATGACTACGCGGTCGAAAGAGACAGTGCTTTAAAGGATGTATACGTGCAAGTGCTGCCGGAAGCTAAATTCATGGAATTCATGCGGCTCAAAGGCAAAATAGGCGGACAACATAAATTCCCCAGGGTGCTGAAGGGTAAAATGCTGCAGGACTGGCAGAAGTTCCTGGAGACAGGCGCCATCTAAATATGGGCGAATGGGGCCTTGACCAAAATTAGCCCCATTCACCCAATCCATTGAGGTCCCCGGGGAGGAGGCACAAACAGAAAGCTATGATAGAAGCCGTATTGAAAGGTTTAGCATTGGGATTCGTTCTTGCCTTATCGGTGGGGCCGATCATTTTTACTATCATCAAGCAAAGCCTGAACAGCGGCCACAAAGGTGGCTTTAGCTTCGTCGCCGGCGTCTGGGTCAGCGATATCATCCTCGTCATTCTTAGCAATACCGTCAGCTCGCTGGTAAATCAAATGCTCGAGCATAAGAGCGCTATTGCTATTGCCGGCGCAGCTTTTTTGGTCTCCATGGGTGTTTACTTCGCCTTTTTCAAAAAGGCGCATTTACCTGCGGAGGCCGAAGGAAAGGAAACACGCTTTCGTAAAAGAGATATGGCCCGGATCTTCGCATCCGGATTTATCATCAATACCCTCAACCCCGGCGTCATTCTTTTCTGGCTGGGTAATGCCACCGTACTTTCGGTTGACCATACCCTGCAGGAACGTATCATTATCTTTTCCGTTTGCCTGCTGATAAACATGGCCGCCGACGTCGGAAAAGTAATGGGCGCCGGCGCACTCCGCAGCAAGCTCACGTTACGGACCCTCACCATCGTCAACAAGATCTCCGGGTCGCTGCTTATCCTTTTTGGACTGGCCCTGGTGCTGTTCTCCCATAAGATCATGCATTAGGATCGCCCCCTGCCTCCATCATCCCCCGACTCCGGGCTACATTTCACTTAGAGAACAATTCCTGCATATTTAATAAGCTTTCATTAACACTTCAATGTGAATCCCAATTTGTAAGTTTGACCCACGCCATGAACAGGTTCATCATATTACTTTTTTGCCTTATTCCCTTTGTCACGTCGGCGCAAACCGATCTGCTGGTCCTGAAGAAAAGAGGAGCGCTGATCCATACCTACACGGTAGGGGATGCATTGAACATGGAAACCATCTATGGTCAATGGTTCAATGGTACGATCACCCAAATGAAGCACGATACGGTGTTCGTGAATGGCCTGGGATTTCACTACAAAGAGATACGCTCCGTCCGCCGTACCCACCTTAACTTTGGTAATACCATTCTTCCCGCCGGCATGTTCGTCGCCGCGGGAGGCATCCTCATTCTGAATGCCGTCAACGGAGCCCTTCGACATGATAAGGCCGCTACCTGGTACACCCATTCCGCAGTCGTCACCGGCATCGCCCTCGCGGTAGGCGGATTCGTCCTGACCCGGACAAGGCGCTCCACCTATCATCTGGGACATAAATTCAAGCTGGACTATCTTGAGCTGACATTTAAAAAGCCCCCGCCCAAACCTTTCTGACGGCCGAAGGCCCATCATAAGCCGGGTCCGGGGATGGGTTATTTTTCCGACCAGCCAGACCTGGACACCCCACAAGTATGTATATTGCATGCCATAAACTGACCCGATGCCTATCAATACCAAGGGGTTGATCCCCCGCGTCTGGAGGGTGATCAAACGCGTATTTATCTTTTTATTCTTTTTTCAGCTGTTCTATATCCTGTTGGAAAAGTGGGTCAATCCGCCCATAACGCTCACACAGCTCGGCAGCGTATTCAGTGGCGACGGCCTGAAAAGAGATTACCAGGATATGAAGAATATCTCCCCCTACGCCAAGCTGGCCGTCATTAGTTCGGAAGACCAGCTCTTTCCGGATCACGACGGGTTCGACTTCAAATCCATCGAAAAGGCGATGAAACATAATCAGAAAAGCAAGTCCTTGCATGGCGCCAGCACCATCAGCCAGCAGGTGGCGAAAAATGTTTTTCTCTGGCAGGGCAGGAGCTGGATCAGGAAGGCGCTGGAAGTATACTTCACTTTTATGATCGAATGGATATGGGGAAAGAAGAGGATACTCGAAATGTATTTGAATGTAAGCGAAATGGGCAAAGGCGTCTATGGCATCGAAGCCGCCGCTCATTATTACTATAACAAGCCCGCAAAGAATCTCACCCGCCTGGAAGCCGCTAAGATCGCGGCCTGCTTACCCAATCCCAAGGTCTTTACCATCAAACCCCTGTCCGATCACGTGTCCCGTCGCTATCCCTGGATAATGGAGCAGATGGGACACCTGCAGGACGATCCGGATATACAACGATTGTTGAACTAGGCTTCAGTTTCACCGTCCGCCCAGCAGTTCATTCACCGCCAGGATGGCCGTCTGAAGACGCTCCTCCTCACACCCGCTGATCTCCCTCCATGGAGTGGATTGATTGATCATGCAGTCCCTGTAGATCTGGAACAGCTGCTCCCGTGGACCCTCATCCGGGTATTCCCTGAGCTCATCCGCCGTCCAGGGAAGATCCGTCCGGCACAAAAGATACCCGTCATATCGGCGGGTGGCCACCTGGTCCAGTATCCACGCATCACAGGCGCCGAATACAAACTCGCCCCAGACCTTCATCACATACATATCCGTATCGATGAACAGGATCGGCTCTATCAACCCCTGTTCACTGGGTCCCTCGCCCGCACCGCCGCCCGCATCATCGCCCGCACCGTCACCCGCACCGTCAC
>DASZWE010000498.1:0-3421 GCA_035546735.1 Puia sp. | reverse complement strand
TTCGAGTCCACCTCCGTCAACGATAATTTCGAATAGCCATGCACTATATATATACGTCCGTCATCGTCATAGAACAACCCCGCGTCATAGTAAGCTTTGGGCAGCTTGTGCAATGTCCAGGGACCCTCTGGCTTCTCCGCCGTCAGGTGGAAACCGCCCTCATCCAGCGTGACGAACAGCAAATGGAACAGGCCGTTGTGATACCGTATGCTGGTGGCCCACTGTCCATGCCCATACCTCGTCCCACCCTGCATATCGTACGCCGGCGCCTGCCTGAACCGCTCCACCGCATTCGAACAGTATTCCCAGTTCACGAGGTCCCTGGACTTCATCACCGGCACACCCGGGAATATGTACATGGTAGTCGTCACCATATAATACATATCTCCTACCCGGATGACATCGTTGTCCGGGAAGTCCGCCCATATCACGGGGTTGGTATAGGACCCATCCTCATTGTCGGACTGCTGCGCCAAAAGCCTGGAAGTGAAAAGGGCGCTCCAAAGCAATAAAAAACCAAATTTTTTCATGAAGGATCATTTTGTCAACGCGTTCACCGCTGTGGAAAGGAATATATAATTGGCGCAAATGCCCACCGTCACCTCATTCTCGCCCCAGAAAAAAGGCCAGTCCTCCTTATTCTCAGGGAAGTCGGGCTTCAGGATCAATATTCCCGGCACCACCCCACCCGCAATATAGCTGAAATCAGCCCGGTTGTTGCCATACGTGATACGCTTCGAATGGGCGCCCACAGCCGACACAAAGCTGACATTGGAATACGGATGACATCCAAAAAGATAATTCAATCCCTTATAAACATATTCTACCCCGACAATGTCCGGGAAATATTTATGCGCATAATAGTTGGTAATGGCCCAGTTCACAATACCCCCGTTACCACCCCAGCCGCCGGTGGCCATCGGGACGCCATAAGGGTTTTGCTGTTCATACGCATCGCTCAGCGCCTTGTATTTCCCGACATATCCTCTCAGCTTCGCCTTGTAATCGTCCCCCATATACGCACATGCCTGCAAGGCCGCCGTCATGCCGAACTGCACGGACCTGTCCAGCGCCTGCCAGACGCCATCCCGGAAGGCGGCCGCATATTTCTCGTCCTTTGTCGTGATATACAGCTGCAATCCCGCCGACATCCGCAGGTTCCTCCGGAACATGACGGCAAACCGCGAAGTATCGTTCCTGCCAGGACGCTCATTCTCATCCCACAATTTCTGTGCGCAGCGCAGGCTCCGGAGCGCCAGCGAATCGTCGAAACCCCGCAAAGCCCGGCTGGCAGCCGCCAGCGCCGCCGCCGTATAATAATCCAGAAAGCTGGTCCTTTCCGTAAACGCCCACCGGTCGTCCATCGTACCGCTGGACTTGCCATCGGTCTCATAAGGCTTCAAAGAGGGATTGTACGGCAAATTGTCCGTCTCGGTAGAAGCATCCCCCAGGTGATGGTACTGATGGAGGTTGGGCACGACGATGCCTCGCACCGGGTGACCGATGTTCTCCACCTGCGCCACCATATTCAATGTTCCATGTTTAATCTGTTGTAAAATATCGGGCTTGCCGTCGGGACGATGGATGTCCACATAATGCGTCGGGTAGTCGACATAGGTCTCATCCCTCTCCGGCCGGAAATTTTCCCAGGCATCCACCAGCGCCAGCACGGCGTCGCAATGACTCCCCGTCTGTATATCGAAGTCGCCCGCATCGAACCAGCCGCCTACAGCCAGGCCCGGGATCCGCTCCAGCGGCTTATACTTTGTCTGCGTGGACGCACCCATGCTGTATCCATCGAAATGCTGATGGTTCACGGGCGCCTGCAATGCATCGTCCATAAATGGAACACCATGCCATACCCGGTACGCCTCGTTCACTTCCATATGGTCCATCTGCACGGGGAACCAGACATCCGACGTAGGATGCCAGATATCCTTATACACGTCAGAGCTGATGGCAAACGCACCCGTGCGCTGGTCCCCGTATTGTATAAAATAAAGGCCCGGCTCGCGTACGGCGCTGAAGTCGAACTTGCCGTAGTTGTACCGCAGATACCTTCCCCAGGGCTTGACAGCGCCTTTTAATTTCTCTACAGGCATAGCCCCCTCCATCGCCTGGTGCAGCGTCGTCTTATCTACAGGCTTACCCGCCTCCGTCACCTGGTACAGCGTAGCCTGCGGCAGCAGCGCATCGTTCTTGTCCAGCTCGATCACGGCGATCTTCTCCTGCTCCGGACGATAACCCACCTGCGAGAATTCGATCACGGGCTTGCGTGTCCAGTCGGGTATCGCATGGGGCTCGACGTACCAGCTCAATACTTTTCCCGTCTTATGCGCCGGCAGCAGGCTCCGCACGATGAACCACCCGTTCTGCCCCAGGTTGCGACCGTCGAAAAGCATCAGGTCCGCGTCGGCACACTGAATGCTGACCTTCCGCTCGGGGTCCTCCGGCGCCAGCACCAGCCTCCTGCCCGTGGCAATAGGTCCGGGTACAATAAACTCATTTCGCCCCCTGTCATCGAAGGTCGTGTGACCGGCAAATTGCGGTATCTTCTCGCTCAATGGCGCCATCTTTGTCGTGCTGGACGGGTATAAGGGAAAGGTCCCCGGCTTCCCATCCGCCAGATAGCTTTTTTCGAAATAGGCGGATGGCAGGAATTCCATATTGTATCCCGCCCGCCCCTCCAGCTTCTCCGGCACCGGCTGGTCCAGGTATACGCTGATCTCCACACCCATGTCCCTCGCCGTGACAACCACTCTCGAAGTAAAGTCGTACTCCTTGTATTTCAGCACCGCCTCGATACTGTTATTCGCCTTGTCCACTTTCCGGCTCACCAGCACGGGTATCAGGTCCCACTGCTCGGGCGTATTCTGCAGCCGCACGGCCCCGCCGGTGGAAGTTCGTACCCCATGATGGATCAGCTCGACGCCGGCAGTCTTCTCATCGAAGAACATCCCGTTGTACTGGCTGCTGAAGACCAGGATATTTACGCCGCGTTTTTCAAAATAGCCGGAATCATTGATCTGCAATTTTTGTCCATAGGCAATGGTCGATAGAAGACATACCGCCAGTACGCCGGCAAGGCAGCGCCGCACGAAAAGAATACTGTTCATATCAGGAGATTGTTTTTTATTTTGTATCCCCGCTGTTCTCAGCGCCCAGCAACGACAACATCTCCGCCGCATACCGTCGACCCAGCTCCCTGTAACCCGCGGCATTGAAATGCAAATGGTCGCCGGCTACGGTACACCCCGCCGAAGAGATCACGTGCGCATTCGGGATGACACCCGGCAACGTCGCAATGATCTTATTCATGCTGGCGCAAACTCCACCCTGGTCCGCATTCACCACCTCCCCCGCCAGCAAAGGCGTCGCCTCCGCCCTCAGACCCAGATCATGCAGCAAATTGTCATAGACG
>DASZWE010000497.1:0-13268 GCA_035546735.1 Puia sp. | reverse complement strand
GGGAATCATAACGCATCCCTCATCGTGTTCAGCAGCAGCCCTACCGACCCTTTAAAGAATGACATGCGAAGACAATCTACTACCTGGAACCTCATCGACAAGAAAGAGCTGGTGGACTGGATGGCAAAATCATTATAATATGGCAGCAATAGGAAAAACCCCAATACTCGGAGGCATTTTATTGACCCTCCTGATAATGCTTGTGCTGTCCACCGGCATCGACATGGTGGCCGTCCGTTCCCTTATACCCAAACATTTTGAAGTCGCCTACTTCATTGAACGAACTTTTTATTGGGTGTCCGTTGCCGTGCTGTGGCTCTATGCGACAAAGAAAGAAGGGCAATCCCTGCTCATCTGGAAGGACAACAGGTATTCCATAGGCACGCTTTTGTCCCACATAGTTGCTTTGTTCTTTATCATGGTGATATGCGTCGACCTTGTCAACCTCTTTATTTCCTGGACGATGCACGAAGGTTCCAGCAAGTTGCTGCCTAAGATAGCCGATTTCCTACGGAACAATATGTTCCTCCTCTTCTTTACAGCATTGACGGCCGGCGTTACGGAAGAGCTCATCTTCAGAGGCTACCTGCAGACCAGGCTGACGCTGCTTTTGAAGAACCCCTATTGGGCCATTTTTATCTCGTCGCTCATCTTCGGATTGGTGCATTTCCGATACGGCACGGTCAAAAATATGGTGGGCCCCTTCATCATTGGCCTGGGACTGGCGATCTATTATTGGAGATACCGGAATATAAAAGTGACTATCATTTTCCATTTTCTATGGGACTTCGCAGGGCTCCTGTTCCTGCTATCGCGCTACCCCCACTAAGCTTTTTGCATTTTTACGTTACAATTCGCCGCAAGCCGTCACTTTTTATGGAAGGTTGCCATTTCCCCGATAAATTCATTATTTTCAGCATATGTCGAAACCTTTCCTCCTTCTGCTGATCTCCGCCACGCTCCTGCAAGGCTGTACGCAACAACGGCCCGACCTGCCGCCCGGTGATAAGGACAACGGAGGCCTGCTGCTTCCGGATGGCTTCCAGGCAGTGGTCGTCGCCGACAGCATCGGCCGGGCAAGACACATTACCGTGAATAACAACGGCGACATCTACGTCAAGCTTTCCTACAACGACATCATGCACGGCCGTGGAGGAACAGTGGCGCTGCGGGACGCTAACAACGACGGCAAGGCGGATATCATCACCTACTTCGGGGATTACAAGGACGAAGGCGGACTTCCCGCAGGCATTGCCATCCACGACGGCTATCTGTATACCACCACCGTAAAATATGTTTTGCGCAACAAGCTGACCCCGGGTGAGCTGATCCCTACCAGCCCGACGGAAGTGATCCTCACCGATGACGACCCTGACCTGTTCAAACACTGGCATTCGCACAAGACCCTGGCCTTCGACAACGAAGGGAATATGTATGTCCCCTTCGGCGCGCCCGACGATGGCGGACAGGACCTCAACACAGCAGGCCCCGCCGGTGTCCCTAACGGCAAAGGGCTGGACCCTTCCCCCGATCTGGCTACCCACGCAGGGATATGGAGATTCAGCGCCGACAGGATAGGACAGACGCAAAAGGACGGCTACAAATATGCCACCGGCATCCGGAGCGTGCTGGGTATGGCCTGGAGTCCGCTCGACAACAGCCTGTATGCCGTGATGAATGGCATCGATAACTTCCATACCCGCTACCCCACGGTATATTCTTCCTGGCAGGCCGCCGTATTGCCATCCGAACCGTTGTTGAAAGTCAGGGAACACGGCGACTATGGCTGGCCTTATGCCTATTACGACCAGGTACAAGGCAAGAATGTACTGCAGCCCGCCTATGCAGGAGATAGCCGGATGGAAGGCAAAGTCGCCGCCTTTGACAAACCCATTTTGGGGTTCCCGGGACACTGGGCGCCGATGGACATGCTCTTCTACAGGAGTGATCAGTTCCCCGAACGATATAAACAGGGTGTCTTCGTAGCATTCCACGGATCGACGGATCGCAGCCCCTATCCCCAGGCCGGCTATATCGTGGCCTTTGTACCCTTTGAGAACGGCGCCCCTACAGGTAAGTGGGAGGTCTTTGCCGATGGCTTTACGGGAGCAGACACCGTGTTCAATACGCACGATGCAAAATACCGGCCCATGGGCCTCGCCGAGGGCCCTGACGGATCACTCTATCTCTCCGAGTCGAATAAGGGCAGGATATGGCGGATCATGTACAAAGGCGACAGAGCGCATTTCGCAGAAACACAGCTGGCGTCGATGGAGCAACGAAAATCCCGCACCTATATAAAAACACCGGATTCAGTAAAGGACAACCTGGGTCAGGGAGGTGAAATGGAAGGCCTGATACTGTATAATTCCTATTGCGCCGCCTGTCATCAACGGGACGGCCGGGGAGATGAAAGCCGCTATCCTCCGCTGGCCGGCTCCGAATGGGTCAATGGGGACAAAGACAGGCTGATCAGGGTCCTCTTACAAGGCCTGCAAGGCAATATACAGGTGAGTGGAAAGACATACAACGGGGTCATGCCCGCCCATGGCGCCCTGCTGGACGACCATGCGGTAGCCTCGATACTTACCTATGTCAAAGCCCGGTTTAATAAAACATACAGCCCCATTGCCACGGAAGAGGTGACAAAGATCAGGAATGCAAAATGAATACGAACACACTCATCATAGGTGCAAGCATCTCGGGTTTGGCTTCCGCTGCCTGTCTGAAGAAAAGAAATATTGAATACACCATTATCGAAAAGGAGGGGCAGATAGCCAGCCCCTGGCATAACCATTACCATCGGCTGCACCTGCATACCAGCAAAAGATTCTCCCATCTGCCGCATAAAAAAATGGCCGGCGTCTATCCCCGGTATCCCGGCAGGCTACAGGTCATCGAATACCTGGAAGACTATCGAAGGGCATTTGACATCAACCCTTTTTTCAACACGGAGGCCAGATCCATTAAAAGAGAGGACAGGCATTGGATCACGACAACTGCCGAAGAGACATTCCGGTCGAAATACCTGATCATGGCCACAGGCGCCTATGGCCGGCCAAAGCCCGTTCAGTTCAATGGGATGGAGACATTCCCGGGCAGGATACTGCACAGCTATGAGTACAGGACGGCAGTGGACTTTTCAGGACAGCGGATATTGGTCGTGGGCTTTGGCAACTCGGCGTGCGAGATTGCGATCGACCTGTATGAACAGGAGGCCATACCTTCCATGTCCGTTCGATCACCCGTCAATGTTATATCCCGGGACATTCTGAAAATACCTATATTGGAAATAAGTCTTTTACTGAGCCATCTTTCACCTCGGGTAGCCGACGCGCTTAGCGCCCCCGTCGTAAAATGGGTGATGGGCGATCTTACGAAGCTGGGACTTAAAAAACCACCCTACGGTCCGTTGCAGCAGATACAAAGGGAAGGAAAGGCCCCTGTGCTGGACATTGGCACGGTGGAGCACATCCGAAAGGGCCATATAAAAATATACGACGGCATCGACCATATAGAAGGGCGGACAGTTTGCTTCAGGGATGGCAGAAGAGATGATTTTGATACCATTGTGGCCGCCATTGGCTATTACCGTGACTATGCGGATTTTTTGGAAACAGACCAGGAGCGTTTCCAGGACCTGAAGGTCAGCGCCCGCAAACAACGATTTTTTGGGAAGGATGGCTTGTATTTTTGTGGCTATTGGGTCAGTCCGACAGGCCAGATCCGGGAGATTGGATTGGATGCCCAAAAGATCGCCCGGCATATTGAAAAAAATCGGTGACAGTAATAAATCGTTTTTTTTCAACGTTATAAGCAGGTGCGGGAATTGGGCTCCCGTCCCCCGGAACTCATGGAACCCAACAAGGCTCATATTATACTGGATCGCTTTAATGAGACCATCGAAAAATGGATCGGCGCCCTGGACAGCTATACCCTGGAAATGCTTTGTCGGCAACCACAGGCCGGCTCCTGGTCCCTGGGACAGGTATATGTACATCTCATTGAGGATACCACCTGGTTTGCCGAGCAGGTAAGGACCTGCCTTCTCACGAATGCAAATAGCGAAAAAGAAATGCATGAGGATGCCAAAGCCCTGTTCCGGAACAATGGCTTACCCGATAGGCAGCTCACCGGCCCTTCCACCGGCGTCAGCATGCGACAGCCGGAGACGAAGGAGGAACTGCTGGAAGGACTGACATCCATAAAGGATAACATTAACCAGCTGTATTTTGCCTCCGACCTATCCGCCTCCACAGGCAAGACCCACCATCCGGGATTCCAGTTCTTTAACGCGCTGGAATGGCTCCAGTTTGCCGAAATGCATATGCGGCATCATCTCCGGCAGAAAAAAAGAATTGACGATAAACTATTTTCCGATCAAGGGGGGAAGTCGTAACTTTGAGCGTCTTTCCTGCTCATAATGGTTGACTATGGCGGCGGTATATATAAATGACAAATTCTATGAGCATTACGCATAATAAGGATTTAGGAACAAAACAGAAAGCGCTTGCCATTAATCTCGATCCCCAAATTTACGGCTCATTCGCTGAGATTGGCGCCGGACAGGATGTTGCAGCCAATTTCTTCAAGGCAGGGGCCTCTTCCGGCACCATTGCCAAAACGATGTCGGCCTATGACATGACCTTCTCCGACGCTATTTATGGAGCGCAAAAAGGCCGGCGTTATGTGAGCGAGGCAAGATTGCTGGCAATGCAGGAAAAGGAATATGGCCTGCTGATCGAGCGCCTCGCCGAAAGCCGCGGGGATAAAACCACCTTTTTTTCCTTTGCCGATACCATGTCAGCCCTCAATTATCACAAGACCAATGAAGGGCATGGCTGGATGGGCGTTCGCTTCCAGCTGGAGCCCAATGCTGAATACAATGACGTGATAATCCATGTGAAGCTGCTGGATAACGATGGCATCCTGCAGCAAAATGCCGTCGGCGTATTAGGCGTCAACCTGATCTACGCCTGTTTTTATTATCACACCCACCCCAATATCTTTCTCCTGTCCCTGATGGACAATTTGTCGAAGGATGCCATGCAGATAGACATGATCCGCTTCGAAGGGCCCGGGTTCAAAAATGTCGACAACAGGCTGATGAGCCTGCACCTGGTAAAATATGGCTTTTCCGATACGGCCCTCTTTGGCCCGGATGGCAAGAACATGCAACCCTCCGAGATCCTGTACAAGAAACATGTGGTAGTCGTACGGGGAAGGTTCCGCCCCGTCATCAATGTGCACATGGATATGCTGAACACCGGTGTCAGGCAATTCTTGCAGGAGCCGGATGTCGACAAGGACAATGTCGTCGTGATCACGGAGCTGACCCTGCAGGCATTGAAGGAACGGGAGTCCGACCCCACGGCCGAAATAGATGAAAAGGACTTTCTTGACAGGGTGGACATCCTTTGCGCCCTCGGACAGACCGTACTGATCTCCGACTTCCACGAATATTATAAGCTCGTTGCATACCTGTCAAAGATCACCAAGCTAAAGATGGGAGTGGTCATGGGCTATCCCAATCTCGAATACATATTCCAGGACCATTACCAGGACCTGCCAGGCGGTATTCTCGAAGCCTTCGCCACCCTGTTCAGCCGGAAAGTAAAACTCTTTATCTATCCTACCTTACGCGATGGCATCATCATGAACTGTCTTCGATTCAATCCGCCCCCCTTGCTGGTCGACCTGTACCGGTACCTCATCGCCAACAACAAGATCGAGGACATCCGGCATTTCTCGGAGGACAATCTCCATGTCGATACGGACAAGGTCCTGCACCTGATCAAACAGGGCGCCGACGGATGGGAGGAATATGTCCCGGCAGAAGTAGCGGCCATAATAAAGGAAAGATGCCTCTTCGGCTATGCCTGTGAAAAGCAGGCGGTGAAAAATGAAAACAAGTAATCGATCATCGCCCGGAATAGCATACATGTTATACGATCTTGACCTATCTTAGAAATGAATATGAAACACCCCCTGTTCCTCCTCGCAATAGTCTTTCTCACCGCCCGCCCAACCCTTGCACAGAAAGATACCCTGGAGGCATCTCTGCTGAAAAACGTCCCCACCTGGATGTCCGCGAACCATGTACCCTGCGTAGGAGTAGGGCTGATCGAACATGGAAAGATCAAATGGGTAAAAGTTTTCGGCCAGCTGCAGACCGGTCGCCCCGCCCCTCGCAACACCCTTTTCAACATAGCTTCCCAAACCAAGCCGGTGACAGCCATGCTTACCCTCAAGCTGATCCAGGCCGGAAAATGGAGCCTGGACGAACCCCTGTCCCATTACTGGATCGACCCCGACATCCGGAACGACCCCTACCTGGATAAGCTCACTACCCGGCTGGTACTGAGCCACCAATCCGGCTTTCCCAACTGGCGCAACGACAATGGCGGCACTAAGCTCCGTTTCCTTTTCGAACCCGGAACAAAATTCGGCTATTCGGGAGAAGGATTTGAATACCTGCGCCATGCGCTCGAACAAAAATTTCACCGGACGCTGGATGTGCTCCTGGATTCCGTCCTGACGACGCCCCTGCATATGAAGGATACCCGCTATTGGACCGACAACCTCGATACCACCCGCTTCGCGCAATGGCATGACGGCCAGGGCCGGCGATATACTATTTCTACGCACACGTCCGTCAGCGCTGCGGACGACCTGATCACTACCGTGGAAGATTATTGTTTTTTGGGTATATATACAATGAAGGGAGCCGGCCTCTCCGACAGCCTCTTTGCAGCCATGACAAGCCCGCAGGTCAGGATCAAGGAGAACTATTATCGCGGTCTGGGATGGGGACTGGTAAAAGGCCTGCCCAACGGCGAATATGCGCTGGAACATGGCGGCTCGGATGTCGGCGTACGCACCATGGCTGTCCTCTTACCAGTATCGGGCTCCGGCGTCGTAGTCATGACCAATGGGGATAATGGCATGTTCATTTCCGACCAGGTCATCAAAAGAGCGCTGCGGTATGGAGCGCAGATCCTCGGCACCATGAATAAAGGCGCCACCGAACATATAAGGATCCAATTGCCCGACGCCGCCCTCCAACGTTATACAGGCCTGTATGAGCAGAGCAATGGGAAGCTGCTAAAGGTCGAAAAAGAGGGCAATGCCCTAAAAGTCTCCGGCGATGGGGCGCCTACGGCCGTACTATTCCCCGAATCCGAAACCAAATTCTTTTTGGATGGCTATGACGTACAGATGGAATTCCCCGATGCCGATACCTTGGTCATATACGAAAATGGCAGACAGGTAATGAAGATCCACCGCAAACAATAGGCCCCGGAGCTCACCCTGTCCGCCGGCCCCCGCTCCTCGCCAGCATCTATTCAGACCGTAAAGTCTTCGCCGGATTGACCAGGGCCGCCTTCACGGACTGCAAGCCGATGGACAGAAAGGTCATCAGGATAATAAAGCCCGCTGTCAAAAGGAACACGCCCACACCCATATCGATGCGATAGGCAAATCCATGCAGCCAACGGGTCATTGCCCACCAGGCCAGGGGGAAGGCGATGAGGAGCGCAAGGCCTATGAGCAGCAAAAAATCCTTTGACAACAACAATACAATACGCTGCACGGAGGCGCCAACCACCTTCCGTATGCCGATCTCCCGCTGTCTCCGCCGCGCAGTAAAGGCCGCCAGACCCAGCAGCCCGAGACAGGAAATGATAATGGCGATGGCGGCAAAATATTTTGACAGGTCCGATACCCGTCTTTCCGATGCATACAGCTCCTGGTAATCCTCATCCAGCCACCGGTAATCCAACGTCTCCCCCCGATTGTAATCCTTATAAAGATCCTCCAGCCGGGCGATGGTCCCGGCCTCTCTGCCCCCTTGTATCCTCACCATGATCCTGGATGCCCACGACCCCACCGAAATATCGAAAAAACAGGGCTTGATATTCTCGTGCAATGACTGGAAGTTAAAATCCTTTACCACCCCCACAATGACCTTGTCCTTACCCCATAAACGCACCACCTTGCCGATGGGATCCTTCAGCCCCATGGTCCGGATGGCCGTCTCGTTGAATATAATATTGCCTTCTTCATTGCCAAAGGCGCGTGAGTAGGTACGCCCCTCCTTCAAGGTGATGCCGGCCGTCTCGATAAAATCATACCCCGCATTCAGGTCCGTAAAATCGATGCGCTTATTGGGATCTTTTCCGGGCCAGGATAGATCATAGGTCCCGCCGTCCCTATTGGTGATATTGTGCCGGAAATTGGCGGCATTGATGACGCCAGGCGTATTTTTTATCCGGAGAAGAAGATCCTGGAGGTCGGATTCATATTTACCTCCCGGAGCATAATCCTCTTTGTGATAGGACGCTATTCCCCCCCGCTCGAAATAAATGACATGATCCCGGTTATAGCCCAGGTTCTTTGTTTCTATCAGGCGCATCTGCCGGTAGATGACAAGGACGGATAAAATAAAAATGGCCGACAGCGTGAATTGAAATACCACCAGTCCTTTTCTGACCAATATCCCTGACAGGGAGTTCTTTATATTATTCCTAAAAATAACAGCCGGCCGGAATCTGGAAAGATAGATGGCCGGGTAGCAGCCGGATAACACGCCGGTGAAAAGGGCTATGGCCAGGGTAGCCAATAAGGACCTGGTTGAAAAAATTAGGCCCAGGCTCAGCTGCTTGCCCGTTATCCGGTTGAATGGCGGCAACAACAGCGCTACCAGCCCTATGGCAATGATCAGCCCCAGGAAAGAAAGGATCAGCGACTCTCCCATATATTGAAAGACCAGCGTCGACCGGGACGCCCCGATCACTTTTTTGACACCCGTCTCCTTGATCCGTCCGGCCGCCTTGGCCGTGGAAAGGTTCATAAAATTGATACAGGCCATCACCAGGATAAATGCGGCGATAAGAGAGAACATACGTACATATTCTATCCTGCCTCCATCGGGCGCCCCGTTGGTGTAATGGTTATATAAATACCTGTCGGAATAGGGTTGCACCCACAACTCGGTAGTGGACCCTTCGACCCTGGTCCTGATCAACCCGGCGATCTTCCTGTTGAACGCATCCACCCCGGCGCCACTTTTCAGCTCGACAAAGGTGCTGGGATCGTTGTTGCTCCAATCCTTCAATTTCGCATTCTTTTCCAAAAAGAGGGCATAATTGAAGACGATATCGAAATGCTCCGTGGCATGGGCGGATGGCTCTTCAAAGACCCCGTCTATGCGGTAGACCCCGGTATAATCCTTTTGATCCCATTCAATATGCCGCCCCACAACCTTGTCCATGGTATTGAAAAGCTTCAGGGCCAGCTTGTCGGAAATAACAACACCCGAATTATCCTGTAGCACATGGTCCTTATCTCCCGCGATGAGCTTGTAGGAAAATATTTTAAAATAATCCTGCCCGGCAAACTCGGAGCTCGCATCGATACGACGATCGCCGTAAGTAAGGACCCCTTTTTTGTCTATCCAGGAGGCAGGTACGACAGGCACAGCATAGGCTACCTCCGGCATTTCCTTTACCAGCGTGGCCGCCAGCAATCCGGGTGTCCGCTCATCCGTGGTAATGCCGGAAGGCGACGGCGCATTTTTTAATACCTGGAAAAGCCGGCTGTCCTTCTCTTGCCATCTGTCGACATGCCATTCGTCGTCGACCCACAAATAGATCAGAATGGTGCACGCCAGCGCTGTCGAAAGCCCAAGAAGATTGAGCAGCGTGAACCACCGGTCCTTAAGAAGATAGCGCCCGGCCATCTTAAAATTTTCCTTTATCATGATAGCCAATGTTTTATATGAACGTAACCATCCAACCTAAAGACAGTCCCTGCCGGCATTTGTTGCATGACCATGCAACGATTCTTTCGAAATGACCATCAAGATGGAAACAGCCAATATGAAAGTCCTATTCTATCTCCCAATCACCCTAACCCTGCTCGTCGCCTCGTGTAGTAAATCCATCTCCCACCATGGCCAGGGCACAGGCGTCACCGGCAACTGGCTTTTGCTGGAAAAACACCAGGTCTTGGGAGCCGGAAGCCACGACACAAAGCCAACGATATTTACCTCCGTCAAGCTGACATTGAACGATGATAGCACTTTCACTTCCAGGCTCGACGGCCAGGTCGTTTCACAGGGCGCCTACTCTATCATCAGGGATACGTCCGGTATGTACGTCGGAACGCTAGAGCTGAAGGGCTTTAAGACGACGGGAATATTTAGCCTGTTCTATCTCTATGAAATGGGACCAGCACCCACCGTATACAGTGGAATGAGCATGAAGATCAGCAACGATACAATGACCCTTGCCAGCCTGATCACACCGGGTGGCTGGCTATCTTACGTATTTAAAAGGGACTAACCTCGATAGGTCTGTAATATTGATAGAAAGCCTCGCATTTCCGCCAGGCTTTTCTTATTTTTAGTCAATAGAATAATAAATGGAACACAAAGGAAGATCTATCCGGCCATTCATAGGCGCCAGGGACTTTGCACTCTCACGAAGCTTCTACCGCGATCTGGGATTCGAGGAAAAGATCCTGACGCCCGGCATGTCCTATTTCGGGTCGGAGGGCCTCGGATTTTACCTGCAGGACGCCGATGTCAAAGATTGGATAGACAATACCATGGTCTTTATGGAAGTAGATGATGTGACCCGCTTTTGGAACGAGCTGGTAACGCTGGATCTCCCGTCCAGATACAAGGGTGTAAGGCTGACCCCTGTCAGGGTCTATGATTGGGGCAGAGAATGCTTTGTCCATGACCCGTCCGGCATCCTCTGGCATTTTGGAGAGTTCTTTAAATAAAACAGCATGACCTTATTCAGCAAGATCATTTCTATTCGCTGGTCAGATATCGATCCTAATTTTCACATGCGGCACAGCGCTTATTACGACTTTGGCGCGCAGCAACGAATAGAGATCATCGAAAGCCTGGGCCTTACCCTGCAATTAATGCAGCAACAGAATTTCGGACCGATATTATTCCGTGAAGAATGTGTTTTCAAAAAGGAGATACGCCTGTCCGATACCATCACCCTTCATTGCAGACTCGCCCGTCGCAATGCAGATGTTTCCAGATGGACGATCCAGCACGAGTTCACAGCGGTAGATAATAAAAGCTGCGCCATAATTACGGTGGACGGCGCATGGATCGATACCCGGGGGAGAAAGCTATTGTCTCCCATTCCAAAAATAATCACTGACATATTTGACTCATTTCCCCTCGTGGAGCAGCCCTGATCTGCTTGTCCATTTCGGCCCGCTATAAAGTCTATTTTACACCCCGGAAATTTTTATTTTAAAAGATAGCTTTGATCTGGATAAGATCAAAACACAATACATATGAACAGGAATTTAGTCATCACGGTCGATGTCGACCAGTCGGCAAATGAAGTATTCAACGCCGTATGTAACGTTTCGAAATGGTGGACGGAAGATATCAAGGGCAAAACAAGAACGCTCAACGATGAATTCACCGTCCGGTTCGAAGACATACATTACTCAAAACAAAAATTGATCGAGGTCATTCCGGACAAAAAGATAGTATGGCTCATCACAGACAGCGAACTCAGCTTCCTTCAGGATCGGCAGGAATGGACGAATACCCGGATAGTGTTCGATATCGCTGCGCATGGTGACAAGACGCGCCTTCAATTTACACATGAAGGGCTGGTTCCCGGTATCGAGTGCTATAAGGACTGTTCCAATGCCTGGAGCTATTACATTTCTGGCAGCCTGGTGAAACTAATCACATCCGGGAAAGGACAGCCTGAGAAAGTAAAGGTGTGAAACACATATCAATTCCGGAGAAAATCGAACCCGGGTCGGTTGCCGAAGGGCCATCATTAGCCATTTTCAGTCCGAAGGCGCTTTCCTGTCGGGCCGTAGTGGCCTAAAATAAAAAAAGCCCAGATAGAAATCCAGGCCGTTGCTAAAATCCAATATCCTATTAAAAGCCTACTGACATAATTGCAATTGACGGGCCATGACTAAGGACATAAGAAAAATAGGCGAAAAAAATAGCCCGTCGTTTCTGACGGGCCTACTAATCAGCTCCATAGCCTTTAAACCTTATCCTTATTCTGAATACAAACTTTAAATCGTCTTTTTTTATAAGCCCCGCTTCATCATTCTGGGGAATACTTCTGATGATAACTGTGAAAATACCTCCCCACCAACTCCTCAAATTCAACATTCTCTTTTACGGATAGCACTTCAATAAGGTGGCGGATATGATCCCTTTTATGGGTGAGTTCTTCGATAGGTGACTTCAATTCGAGACCACTTATAAAGTCTTGAATTTCAGAAATGAGCAGAGTACGCAGATTTGAAACAGGCAGGTCTTCCAGTGGGTCAGTTGCCACAGGGTCTCTTTTTGGTGGTTACGATTGCTTGCATCGATATAAGAATGCAATTAGCATTCCCGCCCATGCTCACCGCCTTCAAACCAGCTTATTTGACAGGATAACCATGGTCGATCCAGTCGACTTTAATATTGTGTGAAAGATTAAGGAGCTTTCCATGTGTAAAATGCATCTCCATTAGCAGCGCAAATGCCGGCCGGACATTGGGACAATGCTCAAAGGGGCAGCAGCCACAATAGATGACGACCTCCCGGTTACGGTCCACTTTGTTCAACAGCTTCCTGAGCTTATCCAGGTTTTCCTTATCGCGGGCAGGTCCTGTCTCGACAGACCCCTTGATAATACCCGACGGACCGACGCTGATCAGCAGCGGTTGAGATGCCCCTGCTTTGTTGATACGGACAGCCATCTCAGCGGGCGCCATGAGCTGTTCAGCAGTCCATGGCTCGGTCTGCCGGATAAACGAGGTCACAGCTGCCGCGATAATTAAAAGGGAAACAGCCAAGATCGATTTCTTTTTGATCATTTGTTAAGCATATGCTTTTTCATCCATTTCATAAAGCTAACATTTAAATTTGTAAAAATGATCTACATCACCCAGCTCGTTTATATCAAGCCAGGCCAGGAAAGTACATTCGAGGCCTTTGAACAGGTTGCCATTCCTTTGATCAGCCGTTACAGAGGACGATTGCTGCTCCGCATACGCCCGGATACTTCATCCTTTATCGAGGGCGAGACGGAACTGCCCTATGAGATCCATCTCGTAACCTTCCCTTCCGAAAAAGACTTCGAGGGTTTTGGGGAGGATCCTGAAAGAGCATCCATGCTCCACCTAAAAGAAACATCCGTCGAGCGCATTGTGCTGATCAGGGGGCAGGCGCTCTAAAATATCGGCCCTTCTATTTTTCGCGTACGAGG
>DASZWE010000496.1:0-10222 GCA_035546735.1 Puia sp. | reverse complement strand
TGCGGGGGGCTTAGCCTGATCCACTATAAGAGTTTTAAGGAGGCTGCGTCATTGGCCGGGTTAAAAGCGAGATATGAAGAGGAGATGGCCGAATACCTGGAATGGGGCATTCACGTGATGGTGTCGCAGAATGGCAAGGGTGAATTGACTGTCGGCGACAGCCATGAATATGGCCTTACGCATGATCCTTTCGATAAGGAATTTATCAACCGGATGGTCCTGGACTATCTGCGGAAATTTGTCAGGGTCAGGGACTGGTCTGTCACGCAGACCTGGAATGGCATTTATACCAAGCTCACCGATGGGGAGGCCGATCTTTTCTTTTCCCCCGAGCCGTATGTATATGTGATCAATGGGGTCGGAGGGGCCGGTATGACCCTCTCCTTTGGCCTGGCCGAAGAATTAGTGGATGGTTTATAGTAGTTTTGCGGGATGAACAAATTGAGATCAATCATTGCGGACAACCGCAATTTTCTTCTCTGTTATGGTTTTTTCTTTTTAGGGGGGCTTATCTTCCTTGTGACGGAAGGGAAGGCGGCTACCTTCCGGTACCTGAACCCCTATCATTATACGTTATTGGATGTTTTCTTTATCCGATTCACCTGGTTGGGGGATGGTTTGTTTGCTGTGGGGGTGATCGTTCTTTTCCTGATATTACGTCGATGGGGGCAGGCCTGCCAGATACTGGCGGCTTTTTTACTGTCGGCCCTTTTTGCCCAGCTGCTTAAGAATACTTTTTCCATGCCCCGTCCCCGTGAATTCTTTCCTCCGGGGGAATACCTGTATTTTATACCCGGGATTACCCTTAACGGACATGCCAGCTTCCCCTCCGGGCATAGCACGTCCATATTCGCCCTGGTGACCATGCTGGCCATATTCGAGAAGAACAAGCGGCAGAATGTCCTGTATCTGCCGGTAGCCGTAGCCGTGGGGTATTCAAGGATCTACTTAGGGCAGCATTTCCTTCCCGATGTGCTGATGGGTTCTTTTTTGGGCGTCATGACGGCCATTGGCATACGCTGGCTTTGGGTGGAGAAATTTAGCAATCGCTTATGATTGTCCTTCGGACGAACCGCTTCCAGCGGTTCCTGTGACCGCGCCTGCAGTGATACTTCTGTGTTTCCACTTAAAATTTTCTGTATTGATATGATATCCGTAGGTTTGCCGTCTATTTTTGGTTAAAAATCGTCGCAAGCTGCATGATTGAAGGTAAAAAACTGGTGATCGTTCTGCCGGCCTATAATGCCGCACTTACGCTTCGTAAGACGTATGCCGAGATCCCATTCGAGATCGTGGACGAGGTGGTTTTAGTGGACGACAACAGCAGCGACAAGACGGTGGAGGTGGGCAGGGAGCTGGGGATCTCCCATATCATCAAGCACGACAAGAACCGAGGATATGGCGGGAATCAAAAAACCTGTTATAACAAGGCACTGGAGCTGGGTGCGGACATTGTCATCATGCTCCATCCGGATTACCAGTATACCCCTAAGCTGATCCCATCCATGGCCTGGCTCATCGCCAATAATGTCTACCATGTGGTGCTGGGGGCGAGGACCCTGGGCAAGGGCGCCCTGCAGGGAGGCATGCCGCTGTATAAATATATCTTCAACCGAATGCTCACCTTTTTCGAGAATGTCATGCTGCGCCAGAAGGTGGCCGAATATCATACGGGCTATCGGGCCTTTAGCCGGGAGGTACTGGAGCGGATCAACTATGAGGTGAATTCGGAGGATTTTGTCTTTGACAACCAGATGCTCTCCCAGATCATTTACCTGGGGTATGAGATTGCGGAGATCACCTGTCCCACCCGCTATTTCGAAGAGGCTTCCAGCATCAACTTCCGTCGCAGCGTGACATACGGTCTGGGTGTTCTCCAGGTGTCGGTCGTACACCGGCTCTGCAAATGGGGGGTCCTGAAAAGGGATATGTATAAGCCCCGGAAATAGGGTCTAAAGCATATCTTTGCGGCCAAATGTCCGGCCATGCGTTTGAATAAGACCACTACCATCATCACTATCGCTCTTTTGGGCGTCCTTTTCTTTATCCCTTTTCTTGGCCGTGTGCATTTATTCGATTGGGATGAGATCAATTTCGCGGAGTGTTCCCGGGAAATGATCAAGCTGGATGACTATACCCGTGTATATGTCGACTACAAGCCATTCTGGGAAAAGCCGCCCATGTTCTTCTGGATGCAAAGCACGGCCATGAAGCTGTTTGGGATCAACGAATTCGCGGCAAGGTTCCCGAACGCCATCTGCGGCATTTTCACCCTGATCGTCGTCTTTTGTATCGGCAGACGAATATATGACACCCGCTTTGGGGTCTTTTGGGCGCTCGCTTATGGCGGGTCTCTCTTTCCAAATATGTATTTCAAGTCGGGGATCATCGATCCCTGGTTCAATCTCTTTACCTTCCTTTCCCTGTATTATTTTATCCTGTACCATTGGAAGCGGAATGGTTTTGACAAGGAGGGTATTAATCGATCGTCGTTCTTTTATGTGTTCTGGTCCGGTGTGTTCATGGGGCTGGCCGTGCTCACCAAGGGGCAGGTTTCGCTGATGGTCTTTATGCTGGTGTTGGGTGTATACTTTATTTACAACCGGTTCAAATTCTATTTCAACTGGGGGCACGCCCTGCTGTTCCTGGTGATATCTACGCTGGTATTGGGGACCTGGTATGGATACGAGACATGGAAGCGGGGCCCCTGGTTCCTCAATGAATTTTTCAAATACCAGTATCGCCTGTTCACCACGCATGATGCGGACCAGGCGGGATTCTTTGGGTATCACTATATCGTCTTACTGGTAGGGTGCTTTCCTGCTTCGATCCTGGCCATTCCTTCTTTTTTCAGGAGTCAGTACAGCAGCCGGTATGACAAGGACTTTAAAAAATGGATGGTCTTTTTGTTCTGGGTGGTGACGGTGCTCTTTACGATTGTCCAGTCGCGGATCATACATTATTCTTCCCTGGCCTGGTTCCCTGTCACTTTTCTGGCTGCCTACTCCCTTTATAAATGGCAACGGAAGGAGGCGGATTATAAAAAGTATGTCAGTATTTTTCTTGCCATCCTGGGTGGTATTATTTCGCTGCTGATATTGGGAGTGGCCATCATCGGGCTCAACGTAAAAAGGCTGGCGCCTTATGTGGATGATGTATTTGCAAGGGCGAACATGGAGGCGGATGTGCACTGGGGTGGATGGGAAGGCATCGTAGGCGTCATATTGGTGGTGGCGTTGATCGTGGGCATCGGCAGGCTGAGGAAGGGGCGGTATGAGCGGGCTGCCTGGGTATTATTCGGGGGGATGGCCATTGTGGTATTCCTGGCGTCTGCCATCATCGTTCCCAAGGTCGAGCGGTATTCGCAGGGGGCGAACATCGACTTCTTTATAGCCCGGCAGGGAGAGGATTGCTATGTGCATTGTCTGGGCTTCAAGAGCTATGGCGAGCTGTTCTATACGATGAAGGAAAAGCCCACGAATCCCAATTCTTACAATGAGCAATGGCTTTTATGGGGTGATATCGACAAGCCCGTTTATTTTGTTACGAAGGTGGACAGGGAGCAGAACTATAAATTTCCTCAGCTGAAGGAGCTGTACAGGAAAAATGGGTTTGTGTTCTTGAAAAGAGATGTCCCGCAGCGCTAGCCGGACGGAGCTATTTCTTTCTTGAAAAGAACTTTAACATGTTGCTGACCACTTTATCATTGGCGCCCAGTTTCCCTTTGATGGCTGTATACAGGGATACCATGGCATTGTCCAGGCGTACCAGGAACTTTTTGCTTCCTTCGCCGGGGCGGGCCTGGTAGTAGGTCGCCCTGCGGAAGGGGTTTGCTTCCTCTGTATAGTAATATAGGGCGATAGACCTTCTGAAAACGCCTTCGGGGCAGGTCATCGGTTCCGGGTGTCCGTGGTAGGAGTCGGCGTCCGTGTTGAAGATGACACAGCGATTGAAAACGGGGAGGACTGCTGCCTCGCAGGCTTTCATTTGTCTGTCCCAGAGCTCCAGCTTGCCGCCCCAGGCTTCTTCCCATTCCTTGTTCAGATAGACCAGGACGTTGACCCGGCGCTGCCAGTTGCGGTGATGGGGATGGACCGTGAAGTCTGCGTGAATATTGAGATATCCGCCGCGGGTGGATTGGTGGATCCCTCCGCCCTCCAGGCCGTCGTCTTTTTTCAGGTCTTTGATACCTGTGAGCTTGCTGAGGAATGCCAGGAATTCGGGGGAATTCAGCTCGTTGATCGTGCTTTTTATCGTTTCGGGCAGGAGGTCCAGCTTGTTGAGGCCACGTTTGTTCTCGTTGTAGTGCTTATAATTGATCCATCCATCCGTCTCGTTGAGCTTGTTGAATTCTGCGATGCAGTCTTTCAATATTTCGGGGTTCAGGAAGTTCTCCAGTACGATGTGAGGATATGGACTGGCTTTTTGATATCGGTTACTTAGTTCGTCCAGTTGGCTTGTCCATTTGCTATAATCAAAGATTTGAGTCGTGGTTGTCACTTTTGGATTTTTTTATTTGGTCTTTCGAAGGGGCAAAGGTACCAAAATCCTGCAATTTTGATGCATTGGGCGGTTATTGGGGAGTTAAAGAACCTTGGTCCGGGTGTGGTCAGGCCGCTCAGTCCCTCCGGGACTCCAGGGTAAATCCGATGGTGGTGCCTACGTCCGGGGTGCTCCGGACGTGGATGGACTGTCCGTGCGCCTCTATGATATGCTTGCAAATAGCAAGTCCCAGGCCTGTACCGCCCTTGTCCCTGCTTCGGGCGGCGTCCGTACGGTAAAAACGCTCAAATATCCTGGAAAGGTGCTCTTCTTCTATGCCGATGCCGTCGTCGCTGATCTCCATCAACACATTTTTCTCATCTATCCGGTAGATGCTGGCGACTATGCTGCCGCCTGTTTTGCCGTATTTGGTAGCGTTTTCCACCAGGTTGATCAGCACCATCCGGATCTTTTCCTTGTCCGCAAAGACGGTAATAGGGGATTCGCAGCCTTTCTTGATGGAGGTCCGGATATTCTTCCGGCTGGTCTTGATATAGAGGGATTCAAAGATCTCCTTAATAAGATCCTGGATGATAAGGTTTTGCTTATACAGCAGCTGTTCTCCTCTCTCCAGGGTAGAAATTTCATCGAGGTCGTTCATCAGATTGACCAGCCTGTCTATGTTCCTGGCGGCGTTTTCCAGGAACTTGGTCCGTATCCCTGCGTCTTCCATCGCCCCATTGAGCAGGGTGTCTACATACCCCTGAATGGCAAAAATGGGGGTTTTGAACTCATGCGCCAGGTTTTGAAGGAACTCTTTACGGTAGGCCTCGTTCTTTTTTAACAGCTCGATCTCTTCGTTGCGTTTTTCTCCCCATTTCTCCACGTCTTCTCTCACTTCGTCGATGCTTTTTTGGGGGAGTATGTATTTGAAATATACTTCTTCCTTTTTGGTGGCTTTTGTCTGGTGGATCAGCTTGTAGATGAGCTTTATCTTCCGGTAGATGAATTTTTCCAGCGTGAACTGGATCAGGCCGTAGCTGCCGGAAAAGATGATAAGAAGGCTGACTGCTCCCACGATGTTATTGCCTGTAAGAAAGAAGATACCCGCAGAGATAGGCAGGGCCAGCAACCCGGCTGTCAACGCGGAAAGTTGTTTGGGGGATAAATTCTTCGTAGAAGGCATCCTGTGAAGTTACGAACTATGTACGGGAATCGGTCTTCCGGGGCCTCAGAGATTGAACTTATAGCCCACCCCTTTTACCGTCGTGATACAATCCAGCCCTAATTTTTGGCGGATCTTACGGATATGCACATCGATGGTACGGTCGCCTACGATGACTTCGTTGCCCCATACCTGGTTCAGGATCTCGTTGCGTAAAAAGACACGGCCGGGCCTGGAGGCCAGGAGGTACAGCAGCTCGAATTCTTTTTTGGCCAGGGTAACGTCCTTTCCATCCACCATGACCTCGAATTTGGCCGGATCGATGCTGAGGTTTTCTATTTTCAGGACTTTTTCTTCGGGGTCTTTATTCACCCGCCGGAAGAGCGCGTTTACCCGGCTGATGAGGATCTTTGGGCTTATCGGTTTTGTGACGTAGTCGTCTGCTCCCATCTCCAGCCCCTTTACGTGGGAGCCTTCATCGCTCAGCGCCGTGAGGAACAGGATCAGGGTTTCTTTGAATGCCGGCTGCGCCCGCAGGATCTCGCATACTTCCACACCATTTTTTTTCGGCATCATAATGTCCAGGATAATAAGGTCCGGGCGGGCCACTTTGGCCTTACCTACTGCCTCGTCCCCATCTTTAGCCGTCACTACGTCATATCCTTCCTTGCTAAGATTGTACTGAATAATCTCCAAAATATCTGGCTCATCGTCGGCTATCAGGATCTTCTTGCCTTTGGATTCCATCTACCTAAAAATTTACGCAAACCTACTGGAAATAAAGCTATGGGTGGATTGCCCGCCGATCAGTTTACAATTTGTTAATACATAAATAACATGGTTCTCCCGCCCAGGTTCGCCTTTTGCGGGTCCAGTTAAAGAAAAACCGCCTTCCAGATACCTTTGGACCCATGCCCAACGTTTCAGGTCTTCCAGGGTACTTCCCTGTATAACATGATCTTATCTTGTTTTTGGCATAGTTTTCCTTTGCTTTATATAAATTACACTGGGTTTAGGAGCGCGCAGTTATGAATCTATTTCTACGATCTGTCTTAGTTCCGGCGGTCTTGTTTCTATCTCTTCGGGGGATGGCGCAGTACAATGCTTACCCTTATAAGGTGGCCCATGATCTGGCGCTCTGGCATGACAATGTGGATAAAGAGCAGCTGAAGCTGATCATTGCCGGCGGGCGTAATGATACCCTTCTCCGTCTTGCAAAAGATGAGACCGTCAACTTTCAGATCACGGATGCGCTGTTACGCCGGGTAGATGGCCTGCAGGAGCGCATCGAGCTGGACTCTACCCTCAATACCAACAGCAAAAAAAAATATCTACGGGCATTGGAGATCCTTTTGAGAGGTTTCTATCAGGCTTATAAGGCAAAGGAGATACAGGCTGCGGCTGCCCCCGCCCTTATCACCGCCTTTGACAGCGCCATGAGCCTGGACAGGAACGGGCGGAGCATCGAGCCTGTCATTGCAGCCGGAAGCTATGAGATAGGCAAGATACTGGTGGAATGTTTCCTGTATCCCACGGAGAATCCGGGCGTCAAACCTTCCCGACTCTATCTCACGCGGCGCTATTGCGAGATGCATCCGTCATTGATCCTCAATTATTTATCTTCACATCCGGGTCTCCCTTTCGAGGATAGCCTCATCGTCATGGCGGGTCATCATGATGTCCGTCAGCTCTATGATTTTGCCACCACCAGTAGCGAGCTGGGCGCCCATATCCGCCGTAGCAAGGACACCCTGGTGCATACCGTGGCCATGCTGGCGAACAGCAGGAATGGCAGCGGGCAATTGTATTTTCCGTTCCTGGACAACCTGGTCAAGGGGCGCATTACCACTGAGGAAATAGATAAGGTCAAGGATGATAACCTGAATTATTACCGGCTGCTGGTAAAGACCCGGATGGACTATGCCGCCCGGATACTCCCGCCCCAAAGAGATACCCCATTGGAAATGAATGCGTTGACGGATATGCTTATGAAGAAGGGGAAGCAGGTCTTTGTCCAGGAGATCAATGCGTTGCATACTGTCGACAATCCTGCTGTCCGGTTCAGGATACTGGATCCCCTGACGCCTGCCGAGCTGTATTACCTGATTGTGCTCAGCGAGGATGAAATATATACTTCCAGCTACCTGGGTGTATACGACAGGATATTCCAGCGTATGGCCAATCCGTATGGGGACAGCCTGATCATGCAGATGCATGGGGATTATTTCCGGAAGTTCATCAAGATGGCCGCCGCCTATAATAAGCTGGATCATTTCCTGGGCACCATGGACAAGCAGAATGCCGGCACCATCATGAAGTCCTTTATCATTCACCTGGAAAAGGCCAATGAGGAAGAGGCGGTGGATGTGGCGGACAGCTACAGCAGCATTTTTGAAAAGAATCCGGCGCTGGCCCGGTTTATCCTTGGGGAGGTAAAGGCCAACTATGATAAAATGGTGGCAGCCGATGATAAGAAAGGCATCGTTATCTACAGTCTGCTGGAGACTTTGTTCGAGTCGGCCGACAGCAGTACCGGGACCGACCTGTCCGCCAGGCTGGGTATTCCGCCTGTCTATAGTGTCGATTATAATTCCCTGGCAGACGACAGCGGCCGGGTGATCCAACAGGTGTTCTTCTATGGTGACCAGGATAAGGACGGGCAGAACTCCTTTATGAACTTTATGGCTTTGTTCCATTCCAAGCCAGGCGCCAAGCCGGAATGGAAGATCACGGAGAATCCGCAATGGGTCACTATTTCTTCCCTGAGGGGCAAACCCGTGCTCATTTTCGCCAACAAGCCCCTCTTTGGGGAAGACGACCCGGATGATAAGGCCCAGAAGGCGCTGGCCGCCTACATGGAAATCCATCATCTGAAACCCACGATCGTCATTCACAGGGGCCATAGCTATCATGTAAAATCCACCATTTTCCAGATGCCGGCGACTGCCCGAATCGTCGTGCTGGGGTCCTGTGGGGGGTATAATAACCTAAGTGAAGTGTTACGGATCAATGAAGATGCGCATATCATCTCCTCCAAGCAGGTGGGTACCAAGGCTGTGAATGAGCCGATACTGCAAGCCATCAACAACACGCTCCTGGCGGGCAAGGACATCGAATGGCTGCCGATGTGGAGGGATCTGAGCGCCCGGTTCCAGAACGACCCGGTGGCGAAAGAGAAGTTCGACGATTATATTCCTCCGTATAAGAACCTGGGCGCTATCTTTATAAAAGCCTATCGCAAGGCGATGGATAATGAATGATCCGCTGGTGGCCGTATTTTTTATTCTGTTCTCAAGCTCTTTACCGGGTTGGCCGTCGCAGCTTTTATCGATTGAATGCTTACGGTGGTCAATGCTATCAAAACGGCCATCATGCCGGCAGCAGCAAACTCCCACCAGCCGATCGTGATATGGTAGGCAAAATTTTGCAGCCAGTGACGCATGAAATACCATGCCAGCGGGGATGCGATCAATACCGACAACAATACGAGCTTCACGAAATCCTCCGAGAGCAAACCAACGATGCCCGAAACGCTTGCGCCAAGCACTTTGCGAATACCGATCTCTTTTATTTTTCGCTCCACCACAAAAGTCGATAAGCCAAATAAGCCAAGGCAGGCGATAAGCAACGACAACCCGGAGAAACCGTAAAAAACACCTTCCATTTTTCTCTCATTCCCATACTGCTCTGCGATCCTGTTATCCACAAAGGAGTATTGCATGGGCACATCGGGGATCGTATTTTTCCATGTTTTGGTAAGATGATCGATGGCTTCGTGGATATGCGCCGCGTCAATCTTTAAAGACATGCTGCTGCCGTTGTCCGTTTTTGTATAACCAATCAGCAATGCTTCCACCTTCTTGTGAAGACTCTCAAAATTGAAATCCTTCACAACGCCTATTACATATCTTATGTCATTGCCTTTGCCGAAAGGTTTCCCGAGGGCATTCTCCGGCCGCTGCCAGCCAAACGTTCTTACGGCGGCTTCATTCACCAAAACAGCTTTTGCGGTGTCGGTTGGAATATCTTTTGAGAAGAAGCGGCCTGCAGCGAGCTTCATTTCATACGTATCGAAATAATCTGCATCGACAGACAGGCGGTAAATGCTTGTTGAAACTTCTTCTCCCTTTGCATTTGTGGTAGTTGTCCACCCATTTCCCAAACCACCGACGATGTTTGCATCATGCTTTGTTACATCGAGAACATAGGGGCTCTTCAATAGTTCGTTTCGGAGGGAGCCGTAACGTTGAATAACATTATCATCCCCGTTGAAATTGACTTCAAGGACTGCATTGCCATTGAATCCAAGCGACCGGTGCTTTATAAAGCTCATTTGCCGGCTGATGATCAGGATAGAGGCGATCAAAGCAATGGTTATGGTGAACTGAAAAACAACGAGACTCTTTCGGATGATATTCCCACGCCGGCTTTGCAGGAAATTACCTTTTAAGGAAACGGCAGGATTGAAGGAAGATAAAATTGCCGAAGGATATATGCCGGCGATGACAGCCATTAAAATGATGAAGGTTACAATGATGAGAATATTTGCAGGAGATAAAGGGAAATTATAAGGCT
>DASZWE010000495.1:0-11820 GCA_035546735.1 Puia sp. | reverse complement strand
GTACTTATGGCGCTCCCAGACCACCGGATCGAAGTGCTGAACAAGTCGCCCCAGCTCTTTTACCTTATTAGGCGTCTCGCAGTCCAGTATCTCTTGCAAGGTGTCGTTGTCGTGGAATAATTCCGCCTTGGCCGCCATCATCCAGTGTTCCGCTGTCCGGTAAACAATCCCCTCCACTTCAAAGGGAGCAACCCACCATTGGCTAAAACAGCTCTTTGTAATGCCGTCGACCGCTGAGGGCTGGTGATCATCGAAGAACAAAAAAAGGATATTTTGATGATCCGGGTATTGCTCTATGAGCCATTGTCTGTCGAAAAGCATCGTAGCTGTTATTTAAATATGACATACTTCGCCGGTACATGATCAGTGAGCCAGACGCCGTTTTCAGAGCAGTAAAATACAAACCCATCTCTGGTCATGTCCCCGCTGCTAATGGTCAGGATGACGGCTTCGCCCCTTCGCTCCCCTACTTTTTCCGCCGTTGCCCTGTCCTTGCTCATATGTACATGATGTCTGTTCATCTTCCGCAATCCCTGCGATTGTATGGCCTGCAAAAATTTTTCCACCGTACCATGATACAGCTGTTCCGGAGGAGCCGCCATCTCCAACTGCAGCTCCACCTCGATGGAATGCCCCTGGCTGGCCCTTATCCGGGTCTTGTCGTCGTTATAAGCAAACCGCTGTTTGTCATTTGTTGCAACGATCCCTTCCAGGTCCTGCGGTGTAAATATCTTTCCCACTGCCGCGGCTTTTTCAATGAGCTCCGCCACATCCGCCCAGCCTTGAGCGTCCAGCTGCAATCCTATTTCTGCCGGCTTGTGCCGGAGGACAAGGCTCAGGAATCGGCTGATCCTGGTCCTTTCTTTCTCATTCATCTCATTTTCATTTTTTTCGTTTTAAATTCTCTCTCACCCGCCCGCGGATTCCCTCCAGCGTCTCATCCACCAGCAGCTTCCCATCCCTGAACACCGGCCTCAGCTCACCCTTTCCTTCCTCCTCCCACGTACACTGATCCTTCAACGCCAGCCTGCCCGTAGACGGGTCCCGATACACCTGCATCAGGCCCTTGGCAGATTTTTTAGTCCCGTCATCCGTTCTGGGGTCTTTGAAGATGTCCCTGCCCACACCACTGACCTCTCCGTAGGTGGCCTTCATGGCAAATCCAAATGTATCCCGGGTGACATACTCGTACGTGTAGGACCCAATACCCAGCACGACATTATAGCTGGCAAAGCCCTTTCTCTTCAATCCCTCCAGTATGGCCTCCTGACGCTCGGTGGTGATGCTGTCACCATAGATCAACCCGATGTGACCATCCAGCAGCTTGTATCCTTTTTGCGTGACCGTACCACCAAACACCTCCCACATGCACTCGATAGCTCCCTTATATTCCGGACTGCCCACAGGCGCCGTCTCATCGCCCACGATGATCTTCACCGGATCGCCGCTGTCGGGACGGATCACCACCTTTCCATTCCTCGCAAGGATATGCTCCTTCAGTTTGGGCAGGAACTCCGTGATCACCTGCCAGAAATCCCAGGTATCGCTGACAATGGATACGATGCCGGAAGGATATACATCCCTGATGAGCCGCAGGAAAGTTGCGATCTCCCCATCCTGGGTACCCATGCACATCACGCTGTGCTCGGTGGCAGGCACCGATCCCCCGATAAGCTCGCGGGTACAGTCGGCCTGGTAATACTCTTCCAGGAAATCGATGGCGGGAATGGTGTCCGTACCCGTAAACGATAGCAAGTGGCCGGCGCCGCTGATGACAGCATCTTCGATACCCGCCATCCCCCTGAAAGAGAAATCATGTCCCTGCCAGGGAATAAAGCTGACATCCTCCCCGACAGTCGCTCCGGCGTATTCCGTAAAGGTCCGCAGGTACTGAAAGGCGGTAGTAGCCGAAGTGGAAGGTTTCCAAAGCACGGCGCTCATCAGCGTCTCCAGCATATTCGTCAGCCAGAAAAAATCAGGGAGCGTATTCCGCACCGTAAAGATAGGCACCCGCATGGGCACCAGGTAGCCCTCCGGCAATGCTTTGATCTCCAGCGGCAGGTAGCCAAGGTCATGCAGGGCCTCCATATGCTGATAGGTGATGCTGTCTTTGCCTAAGTAGGCATCCAGCCTCCGCGCATATTCCAGCAATACTTCTGCCTTCGGTCGCCGGAAAAAATTCTCCTCAAACTGCCGGATCAGGTACTCTTTGATAAAATATTGCAGTCCGAAAAAAACGATCTCGTCTACTCCTTCATTCCGGGATTTGCGCGGGGTCATGTTCGAATATACCAGGGTGGTGTTCTCGGGGTACTGGAACTTATGTCCTACCTTATAGCCGTCTTTTAATAGTATTGGTAACAGTTTCATGACAATTGAACATTAAGGTGAAAGTTATTTTGCTTTAGTTTTTTGTTGAACCTGTACAGCGCGGGATGTCTGTTCCGCAGCCCTTCCCGCTTCTGCCCCGTATCCACGATATATTTCGAGTCCAGTATCTTCCGCCGGAAGTTCCGCCTGTCGAGCGAAGTATCCAGTATGCATTCGTATAGCTCGTGCAGCTCGGTCATGGTAAACAGCTCATCCAGCAGCTCGAAGCCTACGGGGAAATAAAGTATCTTGGACTGCAGACGCTCCAGCGCCCTTTTAAAGATCTTCTTATGATCGAACCCCAGCTCCGGCATCTTTCGCACATTGAACCATTTTACATCATTGGCCATTTTGCCGGCCGTGGTGGTGAAGTTCCGGGGATTCACCAGGGCAAAATAAGTCACCGAGATAACCCTCCCACGCGGGTCCCTGTCCGGCTCGTCGAAGCTGTACAGCTGCTCCAGGAACAGCCGCTCCATCCCCATCTTGGTCCGCAATATCCGGTGACAGGCGTCCAGGAAACGCTCTTCTATTCGCAAAAAGGCGCCCGGCAGGGTCCATCCATCCTTGAACGGCTCCTCGTTCCTGTTGAGCAGCAGCACGGAAAGCTCATTCTCATGATACCCAAATACCACCAGGTCAACAGCCAGCGCCGGGTTCCTATAGTCGTTGAAGCTCATGTTTGCGTTATTATGACGCAAAGTAAATGTATAAATATGGACCGCGCAAGTTTTTTTGAAAAAAAATTTGGATCTGGCCTATGGGCGAAGAAATCCCATCGCAAAGGCTGTCCCGGCGCCCAGCACCGCTCCTGCCCCCACGTCCGTCGGGTAGTGAACCCCCAGGTACATGCGAGAGTAGCCTACGCTGGCGGACCATAAAAAAGCGGGGACTATCACATACCATCGTGGGTAGACGCGTGACAGAGCCGTAATGGCGCCAAAAGAAGAGGAGCTGTGACCGGAGGGGAATGAATACTCTCCGGGCCAATAGACTGGCGTCAGGTGAAGATCGGTGATAAATGGCCGGGGTCTTTTTACGATGTGTTTGATGGCGAAATCCAGCAGGTAAGAGACGGCGGTGCTGCTGGCTACATACAGAGAATTCTTTTTCATTTCCACATCATTGCGTACAAGCCCGGTGACGAGCAGGCTGACGGGGATCCCCGCATTCACGTAATTATTGGCATTGGATACCGTCCGCCAGAAAGCCGTCTGTCCGGGCGTCCTGTGCGCGGCCAGGTATTCGAGTATATGCTCATCCGTGCATTGCAGCCCTGATTGCGCGTGGACCTTTCCTATTCCTATCGACAGTGTCAACCACCCCAAAAGAATAAATAACCTCATCGTCTTCAAGATAAGGCAAAATAAATGAACCCCGGGCGCTTATCCCTGAACGGCCTTTCTTTTTTTGGGCCACCGGTATCCGAGCTCCGCTCCGCCACTGACCGGGAGTATATTGCCGGTGATAAATCGGGCCTTATCGGACAGTAAGAATACGCATGCATCCGCCACCACATCCCCTTCGGGACAATAGCCCAGCGCATGTATCCCATTCAGGTACATTTCGATTTCGCCGGGATTCTCCTGCGCTCGTCCCCATTCGCGCAACATATCCGTCCACACGCCGGCCGGCGCTACGGCATTCACGCGGATCTTATACGGCGCATAATCCAACGCCATCGACTTGGTCAATGCATTGATAGCCCCCTTTGTAGCGCTATAGGCGGCATGGTTGTCCTGTCCTATCTCCCCTACCAGGCTGCTGGTATGCAGGATACAGCCCTCCGACCGTATCAGCGCATCCAGCCCGTATTTCGTCGTGTAATAGATGCTTTTCAGATTGATATTGAACAGGGCGTCCCATTCCGCATCGTCCGTCAGATGTAACGGCTTGGATGGATGGGCGATACCGGCGTTATTATGAATGGCGTCTATCCGTCCATATCTATCCAGGGTCTGGCGAATGGCGGATCCAACGTCGTCAGGATTAGATACGTCACACAGGATGCCCGTGCCTGCCTGTTTCAAGATGTTCACGGATTCTGCAATTGAGGTTGCGTCATTGGATACGATGACCACCTGCGCTCCCGCCTCCACGTATTTTTTTGCACATTCCAGGCCAATCCCCATCGATCCGCCGGTGAGAAAAATGATCTTGTCTTCCAGTAATCTCATGCTTGGGTCAATTTAAAGTGCGGTATGTGAAAATCTCCAATACAAAACAATCATAACGACAATCAGGATGCCGGACAGCAGCTTGTAATTCCCCAGCCCGCTCCATCCCCTGTCCCGCAGCGGTTCCAGGGGCGACCGCCAGTAAAGCGTCGCGCTTGCTTCCGTATGTCGGGGCGCACAGATATAGGAGAAGCTTACCTGGATCAAAAGGCAGGCTACGAACAGATAGAACGCCATCATCATAAAAGGGATAGCGGCCATGGCCGTATGAGGGTACAGTTTGTTCAGCGTATACACCAGCGCCCCCAGCAGGGAGCCTGCCAGCAAAGTGATCTGCGCCGCACGGGCAGAGGCACGCTTCCAAAAGACGCCCAATACGAACACACAGGTGATGGGAGGCGCAATATGCGCGATGATATCGTTGATACCGTTGAAAATGCTGCCATAGCTGTTGAGCAGCGGTAGCAGCAGGATGGAAAATATCAGCGCGACGCCGGCGGCAATACGCCCTACCCGCACCAGCTGCTTTTCTCCTGCCTGCGGACGCCATCGCCGGTACAGGTCAAAGCTTACGAGGGTGCTGATAGAGTTCAACGCCCCGGACACCTGGCTCATCAGCCCCGACAACAGCGCAGCTACGATGATCCCTGCCAGCCCGGTGGGAACAAGCTGGGAGATCATCAAGGTATAGATGCTTTTACTATTGGTAACAAGATGGCCGGCCGCATCCCTGGTCTGCAAGGCATGGATATCCAGCAGTCCTTTTTGCGCCAGCGTATAGGCCAGCAGTCCGGGAACAATAAATATAAAGACGGGCAATATCTTTATAAACCCGCAAAACAATGCTCCCACCCTGGCATGATCCACGCTCCTGGCGCCCAACACCCGTTGCACGATGGTCTGATCCGCACACCAGTACCAGATACCTAGCACGGGATACCCCAAAAAAACAGCATACCAGGGAAGACCGCTGCCATCACCGGAAGGACGTAGCATGGACAGCTTCTCCATATGATGTGTCTCACGCAGGACGGCTACCATGGAATGCCATCCCCCCATTTTGATAAGACAGGCGGCCGTGATCACGATGGCGCCGGCCACCAGTACAACTGTCTGAATGCTCTCCGTCACCACGACAGCCCTCAATCCTCCAATGATGGTATAGACAGCGGTGATAACAGCAATGACGGTGACGCTGGTGTACATGTCGATGCCGAACAGCGTGTCCAGGACAATGCCGCCCGTCAAAAGGGAAAAGGCGATATGGATGATGATGGCGGACAGGATGGAGACGAATGTGAGCCAGTCCCGGCAGGCGCGGTTATATCTTCTCTCCAAAAAATCCGGCAGGGTGCTCACGCCGCTGCGGATATAGAAAGGAACAAAGAAAAGGGCCAGCAGGATCAGGGTAAAAGCGGCCATCCATTCGAAATTGCCGCTGAGCAGGCCGGTGTCGAAACCACTCTGCGCCAGGCTCACCAGGTGCAGACAAGAGATATTAGTGGCAAAAAGGGCCAGTCCGATCATCGGCCATCGCAAGGATTTACCCGCCAGAAAGTAATCGTTGGAAGCATCAGCCCGGACAAGGTCATTGGAGCCACCGGCCCGGACAGGATCGTCCGAAGCGTCGGCCCCGGTGGCCCGCGCGGGTCGGCGCCCTTTTAGTCCCGCCCACAATCCTACGGCGACGATGCCAAGGATATAAAGCACGCTGATGATGATATCTGGTTTCTTTATCATGCTATTTTAAGGTCGCAGCTGCTACCCGGCTCCTGCGGTGTCTTATAAACGCCGTCCGCGACATGCACCGGATGTACAAAATGTTTTTGCAAATGAGGGATATGTTCCAGGAACAAAGCCTCATGTCCGAGGCTAATGTGATTGAATAACACCAGGTGCTGATGCAGCTGTCCCATATCGCCTACATGCGGTACGACGGGGATACCGAACTTCCGGCATAGCAGGCTCACGGTGATGAACTCGCTGACGCCCCCTACCCGCACGGCGTCCACCTGGATGAATCCTGCACAGCCGGCCTGCAGATAATTCTTAAAGACAATGCGGTTGGGAACATGCTCGCCCAATGCCAGCCGGGTCGGTGCAATACATCTCGCCAGGGTCTTATGCGCCTGCACATCGTCCGGATGTGTGGGTTCTTCGATCCAATATGGGTTTATATCCTGCAGCCTCGTACATATCTGTAATGCCTGTGGAAGAGTCCATTGCTGATTGGCGTCCAGCATTACCTTTACCGCATCACCGGCAGCCTCGCGTACAATATGCGCCCGGCGTATATCCCTCTCCGGATCGGCCGATCCTACCTTTAGCTTCATGGCGGTGAAACCATTGGCCACGGCACGGATGGTATTCTCGCGTACCTTCTCATCGGGATAATTGAACCAGCCAATGGATGTGTCGTAACCTGGATAGCCACGATCGAGGATCAGCTGACGCTGATCCTTACCCGGTGCATTGGCGGAGAGCAGTGCCAATGCATCTTCCGCCGTCAATTCATCTTCCAGATAGGAAAGGTCCAGCGTACGAACAAGCTCTTCCGGGGTAAGGCTGATCAGTAGCTTCCACAGCGGCACTCCCCTCTTTTTTGCCCAGAGATCAAAACAGGCATTTGTCACGGAGGCCAGCCCCAGGTGCACCACTCCCTTATGCGGTCCCAGCCAGCGGAACTGCTGTTCATTGGACAAGCTATTGAAAATATTGCCAAAATCCGCCATCAGTTCCTCGATATCCCTTCCCTTCAATTTCTCCGCATATAGGCGGGCTGCATGGCACACCATATCGTTACCTTCTCCCAGGGTAAAGGCAAGGCCCGTGCCCGTGATCCCATTATCATCCTGCAGCCGGGTGACGGCATAGGAATAGACAGGGTCCCGGTGTATCGCATCGCTGCCGGCGCCATTCCCCAGCGGGTAGCGGACATCCGTAACAGTGGTTTCATGTATCATAAGAGGTATCTAATTAATGACAGGCAATTCTTCCGCGCTCCTGTCCAGCTCCAGCACGATGACGGAGCTGATGGCATCAGGCATGTTATCGGGCAGCATGATACGATAGCCCGTCTTTTCATCCTGTGTAAAGGAAAGGGTCGCCCCATTCATAAAATAAGCTGTTTTTATGCCGACACCGGGCAAGGAAGCCAGCTGCAGAAAGCTTTCTTTCTTCTCCAGCAGATGGACATATATCTTGTTGCCCTTCCGGGTAGTGGCGTACGTGGTGGTAGGCGGATAGGGCCCTCCATGGGTGTCATAGATGCTTTCACCATATTTTTTCAGCCAGTCGCCTATCTCCTTCAGCCGGGTGATCTGACGCGCTTCCATCCGGCCATCCATCATGGGGCCCACATTCAGCAACAGATTGCCATTCCCACCCGCCGTCCTCTCCACCGTCTGGATACATTCTTTCAGCGACTTCATGTGATCGTTTGGCTTCCAGGCCCACTGACTACACAGCGTGATACAGCTCTCCCAGGGGTCTTTCATGTTCAGCCGGCCAATGGTCTGCTCCGGCGTGAGAAAATCGCCCACGGTCTGTGCATCGGAATGTGCATGATCTCCCTTGCCGATGCGATTGTTGATGACAAGCTTCGGGTCCAGCTCTTTCAAATAATGGTATATCTCCTTTCCATCTTCCAGCGTCCAGTATTTCTCCCAGTTGCCATCAAACCAAAGCATAAAGGGATGATATTTTGTCACGATCTCCTTCAGCTCCATCTTCATCGTTCGGACAAATTTGGGCATATCTCCTTTTACATCCTGTGTGCTGTCATACGGGCTTTTGGTGGGATAGTCCGGATCGTGCCAGTCCAGGACGGTGAAATAGACGCAAAAGGTAATACCCTGCCGGCGGCAGGCCTGCGCCAGCTCCTGGACAATATCCCTTTTGAAAGGGCTGTTGCCGATGTTATAGGGCGAGACGGCAGTCGGCCAAAGACAAAATCCATCGTGGTGCTTGGCGGTGATGGTGAGGTATTTCATACCCGCCTGTTTGGCTGTACGTACCCATGTGTCGGCATTGAACAGAACGGGATTGAACTCACGATACAGGGTATCGTATTCCGCCGCGGGGACTTCCCTACCCCTGCTCCAGCCTATCTCGGTGCCGCGGAGCGTGACGGCACCGAAATGGATAAACATCCCAAACCTTTTGGACATGAATGTTGTCATGGGGTCCTGCGTAAACGCAGGACCTGCCGTAAATATAAGTATCGCTAGAATGATGATCCTTCTCATGTATCAAAAATATGACCCCCCCATTCCTATGAGAATAGTATATCCTTTTATTTTGATGGATTATCCGACGATATTATTGTTTGTCCCAGAATGTCACCTGGCTCATATTGACATAGCCGGACTGGGTGGCTGTCGTCTTTATCCGCATGATAATAAAGCGCACGGGCGGAGGATTGTCCATCAGGTTTACGTCATAGGGCGCCGACCCGTCATCCGTCCTGATCACTTCTTTTAGCAGGGTCCATCCTTTGGAGCTCATGTCCGCGGCCCATCCTCCATCATCGGGTGTGAGGGAGGAGATAACACCGGTGGTGTCGGCAATACCCCAGACCTCGAAATCAAGGGGATTGTGACAACAGTTCCTTCCCGTCTCTTCGAGCCTGGCCAGATGATTATATATCCTGCCCATGTCGAACGTGATCGTACCGGGTGTACCAGGGCTGCCGCTGCTATGGAAGATCTCGGGATACCCGCGTGGCTGCATATTCCCGTCCCAAAGTCTCGCCAGATAGGTACTACCGTCATATGCCTGGAGGTCATGCGGCAAGTTCACAGCCGAGAACAAGCTCTTATCGCACAGGACATATACATAGGGTACGGTGTCATATGCCAGGGTATAAAAAGTATCGATGACATTCCTCGATGGTATAAAAGAGGACTGGTATAGGATGGGCGTCCCTGCTTTATAGGAAGATAACACCACATTGGCGTCGGATGGCGCCAGGTAGAGATTTGTCGTATCCCCGCCGGTATTTACATATTTGATCCGGGTGGTGATATTGATAGTATCGATGGGTGACAAAAAGCTCAGGCTGACGGACCCGTCTGCATTCAGTATCGGCGGCTGGCTGACATCCTGCTGTCTGTTGTGCAGGCCGGAACGATAGATATCTCCATACACCTGTGCATTGTCTATCTCCGTCACGACGCTCCTGTTGCCGTCGCCATCATAGGAATAGACAAAAAAAGTATAGGAATATTCAGACAGGTGGTTGATCACGCATTTCACGGTATCCGATGTGCTATGCGTTCCGGCATTGAGCACGACCGAGTCGGCGCCGTTGTTCCACAAGACTACATATTTGGTGATGCTGGGATCGGAGCTGGGACTCCAGGTCAGCATCAGTCTTCCGTTGCCCGGCAACACTTTTGGATTACCTATCTTCCCGGGATAGACTATTTCCTGGTTGTTAAGGAAGGACCTGTAGTCCGTAGGTTTTTTACTGCATCCCCAGACGGTGATGAAGCAGGCCAGCAGGATCCAGGAATTTCTATAATAATTTTTCATTGTCGTTGTTTTAATTCGTTGAGCTTAGCTTATCGTGCATCCCCCCAGAATGTCATTTCCTCTATGTTGAAAAAAGTGTTGGTCAGCGAGACGTTCTGCAGGCATTCGAACCGGATATAGCGCACTTTGGGAAGCGTGATATCAAAGTTGTAGGAGAAACCTGCATTCCAGAAGGCCAGATCTTCGGCTGTATACTGCGGGTTGGGCAGTTTCGATGGTTTGCCCGGCAGTGTGAAGAAGCCAAGGTTGATCCATCCATTGGGTGTTGCACCCCCCACGGGAGGAAGATTATTCGCATCGGGCATGGTCTCGTCTACGGGCGTTGTGGAGCGTCCCCATAACACCCAGGTCAGCGGCGCACCAGCCTGCCAGAGAAAGTTACCGCTGCCATCGATACCTCTGTTCCAGATGGTATAACGGCTTAATTTGGCGGTTGCACCCATATCGAAGGTGATCACGGCCGGCCACACCAGCGGCTGAATGGGTTGTGTCGTATGATAGCCGGGCGATCCGGTGTTGCCATCCCATAGGTTTTGCAAGACCCAGCCAAAGCCGGTAGGCGCATCCGTACCGAGAACATAAGGTGCGAACAAGGACTTATCCATCTGGGATTCATACAGGGGTGTGATATTACTAAATACGGTATCGGATATATTACCCCATTTGTCGGTAATGTATACGCCAAATTTTCTGCTTATGGTGTCATACCCGCGCAGGCTGAATTGGATGGTGTCGGTGGAGGAATAGTTCTGGGACACGATCTGCAATTTGCCATTTGCATCGGGCGTAACGGTAATCACGCCGATGGGTTCTTCCTGCTTATTGATGGCTGTTACATGCACGCCGCTGAAATCACTGGTCATGGTCACGGTAGGCAGGGTTTTCAAATAAGCAGGGGTATCGGGATGTACAACTACGACCACGGAGTCCGAACGCACTTCCGCGCGGGTGACGGTCCATAAGGTCACCTGGTAGTCCTGGCTCTTCGCAAAGCCGCCGACGGTGACGCTGTCCGAATAGTAGGACGATTTGGTCTGGCGGCTGTCCTTGTCATTGATCTTATATTGCGCCTGTACATACAATATGTTCTTCGAATCGGGAAGATCGTAGGTGATATAGGCGCCACCGCTGAAATTGGCCACCTTGATATTCGTTATCACGCCTGGCCTGGTCTTGTCGGTGGAGACGACGATGTTATAGCCGTCAGTCTTTTTGCAGCCGTATGACAGCGCTACCGCCAGTATCAAAAAAATATATGCTTTCATATGTCTTAAACAATTTTATTTTACCAATAAAGGGTCTGGGTAAGATTGGGATTCGTCAGGATATCGTAATCCTGTATCGGGTAGAAATAGTTACGCAGTCCGAATATGGGTTGAAAGACATTTACTACCTGGTAATATCCATTCACCGTCCTGTTGAACACATTCCATCCCTGTACAGGTCCCGTCAGTACCGTCTGTAATTCTTTCCACCTTCTGAGATCCCATCCGGCCTGTCCTTCGAAGGCCAGCTCGATACGGCGCTCCTGGTGGATGATGGACCGGAGTCCTTCTTTCGTGGACGGTTTGCCCGGATTGCGGGAATAATTGTTCCAGGAATCTACCACGCCCTGCAGGCCGGCCCGGGCGCGTACCTTGTCGATCCAGCTATATGCTTCGGCCGTCGGTCCATTGACCTCATTGAGACATTCCGCATACAACAGCCAAAGCGCGGGCAGCCGGACAAACGGCCAGGA
>DASZWE010000494.1:0-8154 GCA_035546735.1 Puia sp. | reverse complement strand
CCGGCGACCATCGCTCATCCGGCAACCACCCGCAGTCCGGCAACGGCTGTCCTTTCAGAAACCGCCCCGGGTCCGGAAAAAACCGCACCTCCCGAAACCACTACCGGTCCGAAGCCTTCCACGGCGCCGGCTGCTGCCGCTGACTCGTCCGTTCCCCTCAGGACCGCTGTCCGCCTGCTTTTCTATCTCTATTTGGCGGGAGTTGTCATACTGGCTTTGAACCTGCTGAGGCAGATGGTCCTCTTATTGCTCCAACGCTACAAGGGACCCGTGATCAGGGATGGCCGGTACTGTATTGTCACGAGGGCCGGCATGCAGGGACCCTGTTCATTTGGAAATATCATTTTTATCCATCCCGCCGAATATGACCCCGAGACGTACCAGCAGATATTGCTGCACGAAAAGGTCCATGCAGGCGGCTGGCATACGCTTGATATCCTGCTGGCGGAGCTTGGCATTATATTCCAATGGTTCAACCCCTTTATCTGGCTCTTCAGAAGGGAAATGGAAAATAACCTGGAATTCCTCACGGACCGGAATGTGCTCCGGCATCCGGGTGTGGAAAGAGCGGCTTACCAGCTGAGCCTGGTGAAAGTAGCCGCTCCCGATATGTCGTTCAACATTACTTCAAATTATAATCAGTCACTTCTAAAAAGACGTATCATTATGATGAATGCTCAAAATTCTTCCCGTCATACTGCCTGGAAGTATTTCTTCCTGCTGCCTCTTTTTGTGGTGCTGGCCGGAGTGCTGAACCATCCGGCGGCACTGGCTCAAACTGTCAAAGAGCAACCTTCTTCTCCTGGAAAGCCCCGGAAACCTTCCGCTGCTCAAAAACCAGCTGCTGCCACTTCCCCTACGGTGACAGTAACACCTGCACAGGCGGTATCTGTCCAGGAGCATACTACCGTTGTATCCACTGTGGCGCCTGCCATGGAAGCTAATGTCCATGCCGTGGCTGAGCCTTCCGTCAATGTCAGTGTGACCTTGCCGGCGCTTCCTTCCATCTCCGTTATTTCCGACACTTCCAAACCTTCCTGGGTAGACAGAACGGAAGGGGCCTGGTTCATTGTCAGCAACCAGGATAAAAAAGACGATAAGATCACGATCGAGCTGCGCGGCGAGAATGATGATCACAATTGGAACAGCAGCTTCAGCGTTCCCAGGAGCCAGCTCACTTCCCTCAATACAGTAGGCAAGGTAGAATTCTCCCTGACACGCGAGGCCGGCACGATCCATTTTACCGGTCAGTTCGACGGTGAGCAAGGCTTCGGTCATTATAAATTCCAGCCGGATGCCGACTACCTCTCCCACATGCGCCAGAAAAAGCTTGTCGATAAAGAGGATGAGCTCATGACCTTCTTTATGCTGGATATTAAAAAGAGCTATGTAGATATGCTGCAGACCAATGGCTATCCCGATGTTTCCAAGGGGCATCTTATTTCCATGGCGGCCCTGCACATCGACGAAGATTATATCAAGTCCATACGTGGATCGGGATACAACGATATTTCGGAAAGCCAGCTCATTACCTTCAAGGCTTTACATATCGATAAGCCTTATGTGGATGACCTCCGCCGGGCGGGCTATGAGCATCTCGAACCATCGAAGCTGATCACTTTTAAATCCATGAAGATCGACGGCGACTATCTGCGCAAGTTCCCTCCTTCCACTCCGGCTCATGACATTGTCACCTATAAATCCCTTCATATCGACAGCGCTTATGTGGCTTCATTGAGGAAAGCCGGCTACCCGGACCTTTCGTCCAGGGATCTCGTGTCGCTGAAGTCGATGAATGTGGATGAAAATTATATCAAAGGTTTCAATGACATTGGCTATAAGGATATCCCCGTCCATACGCTGGTATCTTTCAAATCGATGAATGTAACGCCGGAATATGTAAAAAGTTTTTTGGAGGTGGGTTATCAGGACATCCCTTCCAACACCCTGATATCCTTCAGGTCCATGGGGATCACCCCTGAATATGTAAAGAGCTTTTGGGACCTTGGTTATAAGGATATAAATCCACATCAGCTGACGTCTCTGAAGGCAATGAATATTACGCCTGAGTTCGTAAAGGCATTTAATGCCATCGGCTTTAAGGATATTCCGCTGAATCAATTGAGCTCTTTAAAGGCAATGGGCGTCACGCCGGACTATGTTACCAAAATGAAGGAGAAAGGATTTGTTTCGGACGATCTGAACAAATACATCCGTCTGAAGAATGCCTTTAATTAAAAAAAACTGCCGCGTCAGCGGCAGGTTTTTTCACTTGACAGTGATGTGTTTGGATGCCGGCCGCCTGGCCTCTTCGGTCTTAGGCAGGACCAGCTTGAGCAACCCATTCTCATAGGAAGCGTCGATCTTATCCCTTAATACTCCTTCCGGGAGCGTAAAGCTCCTGGAGAATGAAGTAAAATTGAACTCTCTCCTGGTATGCCTGTCGTTGCTTCCTTTTTGTTCCTCTTTTTCGGCGCTGATAGTGAGCATATTGCCCTCCATGTCGATGTCAAAATCCTCTTTTTTCATGCCTGGCGCGGCCAGGGAGATCTCAAAGTGATCCGGTCTTTCCACAATGTTCACCGCCGGAATGGTCATCATCCGTGACAAGGGACCTCCGTCGGTATCAAACCATTTGTCCCAGGGTTTGAAAAAATCCTGAAAAATGGAGGGGAGCATTTCTCCTCTTCTCATTACCTCTTTTGTAGCCATAAAACCTCCTTTTTTGTTTTGTAGTGATAAAAAACTAACCGCAAAAAGGTTGCCAGGGTGTACCTTTATTTTATCAAAGGGTTAACAGACTAATGACAATAAGGCAGGCAAAGCCCCTCTCTCCCGGCAGGAGCCGGGTTATGGTAGCTATATTCTTCTTCATATCCGGGTTTGGATTCTCTACGTGGGCATCCCGGATCCCCACTATTCAGCAGCAATTGCATTTGAATGAGGCGCAGCTGGGTGCTGTATTGTTTGCCATGCCGATAGGGCTTATGCTCACCCTGCCCGTCACCGGTGTATTACTGAGCCGGTGGGACAGCCGGATCATTATGATGGGGGGCGCTGTTCTTTTTAATCTTATGCTGAGCATGATTGGTTTTGTTACCCGGAGCTGGCAGCTCGTGTTGGGATTATTTTGCTTTGGAGCCTCGCGCAACCTGCTGAATATTTCCGCCAATGCCCAATCCATCGGTGTACAGACCTTATATGAAAAGAGCATTATTGCCAGATTCCACGGCATCTGGAGCCTGGCGATGTTTGGAGGGGCGACGTTGGGGAGCGTAATGGTATCTTTTAAAGTGTCGCCGGGCTGGCATTTTTTGCTGGTGGGAATGTCATTGATCTTAATATCCTGCTATGCCTTTCCCGGGAGTATTCCACAGCAGCCGGTGGCCCGGGAGAAACTACCCTGGTTTGCGTTGCCTGACAAAGCCCTGTTGAAGTTCGGCCTTATCTCTTTTGCGTCGATGGCCTGTGAAGGGACAATGATCGACTGGAGCGGCATTTATTTCCGCAAGGCGGTAAATTCGTCTCCAACGGTGGCGACCCTGGGATTTGTCGTATATATGACCACCATGATCCTGGGCCGGCTGACGGGAGACAGACTGACAAGCCGGTATGGCATTAAGCGTATGCTGACTTACAGTGGGGTATTCATCGGCACAGGTCTGCTGCTGGCAGCATTGTTACCTTTCCCTTTAACTGCCGGGCTGGGATTTATGCTTACGGGTTTTGGCGTCAGCTGTGTGATACCGATGGTATTCAGCATGGCCGGACGTTCCTCGGGTATGAGCAGCGGTTCGGCGATAGCGGCTGTTTCTACCGTAGGATATTTTGGATTTCTCCTGGTGCCGCCGATGGTGGGTTCAGTAGCCGAGCTGGCGGGATTGCGATGGTCCTTTGGACTGATGGCCTTGTTTGGCATAGCTATTACAGTGCTGGTACAGCGCTTGCTGACGGGAGAGGAGACCGCGGGAGCCGTCCCACGGGAGACAACAGCCGCTATTTTAGACTAGAGAAGCCGGGCTGTTATTAAGGGGTTGATCGCAGTGTCAGCGTAAAAGAGAGCGCCTCGTAAGGCGCCCTCTGAGTGAATCATAAGCTATCCGAAGCCCGGCTCCTTCTTCTAACCGGGGATCCGTTGAGCCGCGTCTTATCATGGGCAGGCAGCTCTTTTTCGTCATTCTTTTCTTCTTCTTCTATGCCTCCATTGCCGGCAGGACTTTCCGGATCGTCAGGAGGTGGGGTAGGGGCTGGTTTTATGGGATCATTCTTTGGAGCGGATGTCTGTTGAAATACCCTCGTCAGTTCAGAATGAATGGTGATCATTTTGTACTCGGGGCAGGCTTCTATATACATCTTCTCTACCTTATTGGACTTTGCAAAGGTCACGGGATGTATATTGCCTTTTTTAAGACTATAGAGAAGATTTTGCTTTAGATGATCGTCTTCCAATTCCCTGATGGGATAGTTCGCCAAAGCCTTCTCCAGATCATATCCGTATCTTTCTCCAAAATGACGGATCTTATAATTCGTGTTGTTCGGCGTCCTTTCACTAAAAGACAGCTGCAGCCACGCATTGTATTCCAGACCGTCCGGGTCTATGAGATTCTTATACACTGCCCTCCCTTGCAGCAGGTTGAAAGCTTCCTTGAGCGTGACCCCTTTCCCTTTGCTGATATAAAAGGTTTGCATTCTGTTGCGCTTGGGATCACGTTCATATGTCAGTAATGCATCGTACTTATTAAAATAGTACATGTCGTAATTATCCGACTTACGAAAATAGAGGGTCGCCTGTATAATGCTCCATTCATCAAAGCAGGCTGCGGTCTTCAATTGGAAATCCTTGACCCCTTTTTGCATTTCCATCTCCAGCAGCTCGCTATGTGTCATAGCTTCTCCGAACCCCAGATATCGGAGGCTTTGGCGGAGGAAACTTAAATTATCGTTGTTCATACAAATGTTTTAAGCTTTAAAAAATACTGTTTCGATCCGGAACGAACCAGCGGCTCGTTGTCTAAAGACAGACATTGTTCAGACGGGTCTGGACTTCAACAAGGTGAAATTGTCGACGAAGAGCTGCAACTTGCGGCCTCCATTCTTTTCCGTCACCTCGATGACCAGGCGTTTGCCGTCCGGCAGCGTGAACTGCGGCAGCACGATCACGCTTTCTTCCCTGCTTTTCCCTTTTATCGAACGGGTATTCCCATAGGTGTACAAGGTGGGTAGGGAGCGGACTGCTGCGATATTGATCTTTGTGGCCCTGCGGTCCCGCATCAGGAAACGAACGCTGTCGACCTCATAGTCCAGATGGGAATGATTGCCCAATGACAGGCGAAAGAATAAGAGTTTCTCCCGGGAATAGATGCCCTTTAGCTGAAGGTCCATGCGCGACCCGCGGCTGACGAGATAATATATCCTCCGGTGGTCTTTTTGCAATCTGACACAACAGATCTGGAGCTCTTTTTCGCTGATGCCGTTTACGCGTTTCACGATATTTGCCGGCATGCGCCGTGGTACGGGTGTTATCCCGAAACCGCCATGGGAAGCCCACGGATGAAAGGACAGCAATACGGCGGGAATAATGAATGATAATTTCATTGAATAAAATTTTAAGATGAAAAAATATGATGGCAGAGGCTCTTCACGCGGCCGCATAATGAGCACTTCAAAGCTAGAGGAGCGTTAGAAGACGGAAGGGATCAAAAAGTGGAAAGTTGGCACAGTATTGCAACGAAGAGTGGAAAGTTGGCACAGCTTTTTCCCAATGAGGTGACATTTGTCACCTCATTGCTCTGACACGGCGGAGGGATCGGACGCTGCATTTAAGAAGGGACGCAATATGTCTGACGGCAACGGATTCCCGGTCATCCAGACCCGGGAAAAGTATCAGGAAGCGATTGTAGCGTTGTTTGACAGTGCCTGATGTCAGCTCATCCCAATAATCCATGAACTTCGTGTAATACTCCCAGGTCAGCAGATGACATATATGCTCGAAGTCATGGGAATTTTTGCAGAGATCATATATCTGATGCCGGGCGATAGAATATACGATGCTGTCTTCCATCGCCACAATGCTGTGCTTGCTGGGTTCGCCGGTGTGAAAGCTTTTGGGGTCCGTCATCAGGTCGTTCTCCTTCATAAACCAGGTGTTCTCTTCCCTGCCTTTGACCTTTTTGTAGCTTCGGAACAGCCCCGTCCCGATGAACCATATCCGGTCGCAAACGGTATTCATTTCCACCAGCACTTCTCCTTTTTTTAAGATTTCCTGCCGGAGGTGACGGCGTATCTGCAATTCGATGCCGGAAGGTACCTTTATATTGTCGTCCACTTCATTAAGGCGCTGAATAGGGTCAAATCGGGTGGAATTAACATTTTTTTTCTTCATCAGATAAGGTCTTTTTCGTCCTGTTAATATATTGACTGTTTTCATGCGGAAAACCGAAAAAATGGGGAAGAAATGCGAAAATTGTTCATTTCCACCTTTTAATTGACAGTTTTACCAGCACGGGCCGGAGGCTCGTTGTACAAAGGACAGGCGTTAGGCCCGTTTTTGGACACTAAACTGTCGCTATCTGACAGCATCCCGTAACTTTGCGGACAGGAAAAAGTCATTAAAGGTCGAAAACTCAACATTATGGCAGCAGGAAATAATAACAGGCAAAGGATTGTCATTCTCGGCGCCGGATTTGGCGGCCTCAGGCTGGCAAGGGCGCTCAACGGCACGAAATATGAAGTTTATCTGATCGACAAACACAACTATCATCAATTCCAGCCCCTCATGTACCAGGTGGCTTCCGCGCGTCTGGAACCGTCCAGCATTTCCTTCCCTTTGAGAAAGGTTTTTCAGCATTCAAAAAATGTCAATATCCGTATCACGGAAGTGAGCCGGATCGACACCGACGCGCGCATCGTATATACTCCTATAGAAGACATAACATATGACCGCCTGGTCATTGCCATGGGATGCACTACCAATTACTTTGGCAATACCCGTATACAATCCAATTCTTTCCCCATGAAGTCCGTTCCACAGGCGATGGCGCTTCGCAACAGGATACTCAAGACCTTCGAGGACACCATCGTAGCAGGACCGGATGAGCTGCAATCCCTTCTTAATTTTGTCATTGTAGGAGGAGGCCCCACAGGAGTGGAGCTGGCAGGCGCCATGGCTGAGATGAAAAAGAATATCCTGCCCAAGGATTATCCGGGCGTGGATTTTTCCAGGTTCACCATCTACCTGCTGGAAGGCTCGCCGCATACGCTGAATGCGATGAGCGACGCATCCAAAAAAAAATCACAGCAATACCTGGAATCGCTGGGCGTGATCGTTAAGACCGGTACGGTAGTTGAAGATTATGACGGCAATACGGTCAGGCTGAGAGGAGGCGAAACCATCACCGCCAGGAATCTCATCTGGGCGGCAGGCGTAACGGCCAACACGCTGCAGGGCATACCCGCCACCAGCATCACCCGAGGCCATCGGCTTATCACCAATCGTTATTGCGAGGTGGAAGGGCTCTCCGGCGTATATGCCATCGGGGACATTGCCTATATGACCACTCCAAAATACCCCAATGGACATCCCCAACTGGCGAATGTCGCTATTTCGCATGCCAGTCTGCTGGCCCGTAATTTCAAAAGGGAGCTGAAAGGGAAGCCCCGGCTGGAGTTCGAATACCACAATAAAGGCACGATGGCCACCGTGGGTAAGCGAAAAGCCGTGGTAGACCTTCCCGGGTTCAGCTTCCAGGGACTGTTTGCATGGCTCACCTGGATGTTCGTTCACCTGATGCTTATACTCAGCGTCAAGAACAGGCTCTTTATTTTCCTCAACTGGATGATGAGCTATTTCGCCAATGACTCTACGCTGAGGCTGATGCTAAAGGCCGACACGCAGGGATAGGTGGCGGGGGCTTCTGCCCGGCAAGGGCCGGACGCTGTATTTTTCCATATATTTGTCGCGTAATGTATAGATCATGGCAGAAATCATTGTCGAATTAAAGCACGCTAACATATATCAGGGCAGCAATCTTATCCTCCAGGATGTGAACATAGTGGTCAATAAGGGCGAGTTCGTATACCTGGTGGGGAAGACAGGCACCGGCAAGTCCAGCCTGCTGAAGACCTTGTATGGGGACCTGGCTTTGAAAGAAGGAG
>DASZWE010000493.1:0-8720 GCA_035546735.1 Puia sp. | reverse complement strand
TGGGGGCTTATGAGGAAGGATATCGGCAATTTTTGGGGATATTGCAGGATAAAGGATATATATCAAAAGAAATCTATGCTTAATGTTTATTTCCTCCGGCATGGAGAGACGCCTTTTAATGTAGATGGGAACCGGTATTGTGGACGTACGGATGCGCCGTTGACGGAAAAGGGGGAGGGGCAGGCGCGTCTGGTGCGGGAGCAGCTGCAGGGGGTGTCGTTGGATGGTGTTTACTCTTCGCCGTTGCAGCGGGCGTTTTTGACGGCCCGGACGGCGGGTGGGGGACGTGAGGTGGTGAAAGACGCGCGGCTCATCGAAGTGGATTTTGGGAAATGGGAGGGGCTGCGGCGGGAGGAGTTCGTGGCGCAGGACCCGGTGACCTGGGAGTTGTGGGACCGTGATCCGGGGCCGGCCAGGGCGGGTGGCACGGGGGAGACGGGTATGGAGGTGGTGCAGCGGGTGGATGATTTTTTTAGTGAAATGATCCGGCGGCACCCGTCGGGAAATATACTGGTGGCGGCGCACAATGGGGTGAACCGGCTGTACCTGGCGTATAAGCTGGGGATGCCGCTGCGAAATTACCGGCAGATCGTGCAGGAGAATTCGGCTGTTACGTTGTTTACGCTGGATGAGCGGGGGGAGCTGGTGTTGAAGCTATTGAATGCGCGGGGGGTATAGGGGCGGCGGCATATATAAAAACGACCTTTGCAAAATGGTTTAAAAATAATCGAATTTTAGTACTTCAAGTACCAAAAAACGAAAAAAAATAAACCAATTCCACCCCCTCCCTAAAAACGATATATCGCGAGTCGCTTAAAGCACATCTTCCATCTTTGTACTTCTTGAGCCTTTTACCAAAATGTAGGCTTGGCGAATGCCTGCCTGTTTGAACCATTCACCGGCCTGTCGGCTGTTGTCGAATTTTTTGTAAGGGTGGTTTAGCTTTTGAAAATCTCCTCCCACCAGCACTACTTCTTTCCATGGATATTGTCCGATGAGGTCTACGATGCCCTGGTGTTCGGCGAGGCTGTCTGTGCCGAGCTCGACCATGGCGCCCAGGATAAGGACCTTGTTATTGGTGGGTTCGGGGCTGGCGGATGTGCTGGTGGGGACGAGCCGGGCAAAGTTCTCGATCGCGGCCCGCATGCTGGAGGGGTTGGCGTTGTAGGCGTCGAGGATGATGTGGTTGCTGTCGCGCTGGATGAGCTGGCTGCGGCTGTTGCTGGGGCTGTAGGCTTCGATGGCGGATTTGATCGCGCTGTCGGGTATATTGAAATGACGGCCTACTGTCACGGCGACGAGTACGTTGGGCAGGTTGTAGTCACCGACGAGCTGGGTGTGGATGGTGGGGCCTTCGGCTATTTCGACGGTGAGGAAGGAGCCTGCTTCAGTGGACTGCGCTACGCGCCCGATGGTGTCGGCGTCGTGGGTGCCGTACTTTATGATGTGGGGGATGCCCTGGCTCATGGTGCGGAGATAATCATAATCCCACATAACGAAGGCGGTTCCCTGGTGACTGCGGAGGAAGTCGTACAATTCCCCTTTGCCTTTCTTCACGCCTTCGGGTCCGCCGAAGCCTTCCAGGTGCGCCTTGCCGGCATTGGTGATGATGCCATGCGTGGGGAGGGTGTATTTACAATATCCTTCTATTTCCTTTTGATGATTGGCGCCCATTTCGATGACGGCAAATTGGGCATCCTTTTTTACGGAGAGGAGGGTGAGGGGGACGCCGATGTGATTATTCAGATTGCCTTGCGTGGTATAGGTGATATAGGTGGAAGCGAGGACGGCATGTACCAGCTCTTTTGTCGTGGTCTTGCCATTGCTGCCGGTGATGGCGATAAAAGGGATATCGAACTGGCGGCGATGGTGGAGGGCCAGCTGCTGCAGGGTGGTGAGTACGTCTTCCACGAGGATGAGCCTGTCGGCGGGTATGTCATTGCCTGTGGGCGCTTCGTCGATGACGGCATAGGCGGCGCCTTGTTCCAGGGCCTGTGCGGTGAAGTCGTTGCCATTGAAGTTGGGGCCTTTCAGGGCAAAGAAGAGATCACCCTGGCGGAGCTTGCGGGTATCAGTCTGCACGGATGGGTGGCGGAGGAAGATCTGATAGAGTTGGTGGATAGTCATGGGCAAATTTAGGCTATTCCGTCCTTAAACTTTTTGTTATACGGTTCGGGCCTGTCGGAAATATAGTCCCTCCCGTAAAACGGCTAATGATGGGCCTGTCGGCCGAAGAGCCTCTCACTCCGTGCGCAGGCTCTTTGTTTTACGGATCGGGTCTGTCGGAAATATAGTCCCTCCCGTAAAACCGCTAATGATGGGCCTGTCGGCCGAAGAGCCTCTCACTCCGTGCGCAGGCTCTTTACGGGGTTGGCCACGGCTGCACGGAGGGTCTGGTAGCTGACGGTGAGCAGGGTCAGCAGCATGGCGCCCAGCACAGCCATTGCGCAGAGTCCCCAGGGTATGGCGGTCCTGTAAGTATAACGGGAAAGCCACTGATCGAGCATATAGGTGGAAAGGGGGATGGCGATGGCGCATGCAATGAGCACGAGGCTGACGAAGTCCCTGGACAGGGTGCTCCACAGATTGAAAACGGAGGCGCCCAGCACTTTTCGCACGCCTATCTCCCGGGTGCGTTGTTCGGCTACGAAGGAGGCCAGCCCAAAGAGGCCGAGACAGGAGATGAGGACGGCCAGGATGGTAAAGAAGGTAGCGATGCTGCCTATGCGCTGTTCGCCGGCGAATTTTGCCTCATAAGCGATTGTACGGTTTTGATACTAGTGCTGTGCGGAAAGATCACTTGCCGAACCAGGCAGTCGTCAATGTGAAGAGGCCGCCCCAGCTGCAGTCCCCTACTTTCTTGTCGAGTGTCAAATATTTGCTTTTTATATTATAATAGCAGGTGGTGGTACAGTCAAGGTCCTGAACATGCTGTAATTCGTTCTCGAAACGTATGAATTGTGCAACATTGTCCGGAGTAAGCGTTTTCGTGATCAGCCTGCCCTTAAAATATGTTGCTTCCAGCTGCCGCCCTTTGCAGCGGATCACCAGCCTATGCATACCGCCACCAAAACACCCAATAATTTGAACGTCAATGACGAGACTGTCTTTGTCCTGTAACCGGGCGAGGGTGTTGTCGGGATAGGAGGTAAGCGAGTCGGGACATAGATCGATGCGCATGCTGTCCTGGTATAGTCGGCAATTCTTATTTACTGTCTGTCCAAACATATTCCTGTATGCTATCCTATAATCCCCGGGGTAGATATTCAACGGCATGGGCTGGCCGTGCCAATGTTTGAGATCTGGTGTAAGGAACGCCTGGTCTTCGGGTAGTCTGAAAAATTGAACACTGTCTGCCATGATAAACGTGCCCGATTGGGTGGCCATAGGGTAAAGCAATACGGTAATAGTAGGCTTATTCTGCGCGAGGACCGTGATAATTGAGAGGAGCAGGGGCATGGATAGCAGGTACTTCATATAATTGCTTTTACAGAAGATGCCGATAAGCCTAAAATTACATAAAAGCCGGGGGATGCAACAAATTACGCGGGGCTGTGTCCTTGCTCATGGCCTCGTGCGGGCTGTTCCAACCAAAAACCATCTTTATGTTCAAAAATTATCTTACCATCGCCCTTCGACAGCTGGGTAAGCAGAAATTCTACTCTGTCATCAAGATCGGAGGCTTTGCGCTGGGCATTGCCACCTGTCTGCTGATCACGTTGTATATCCGTAATGAGCTGAGCTATGACAAATCCTACCCGGATGCGGACAGGATCTACCGGGTGGTTGCCTTATACGACAACAATGGCAAGGTTGGGAAGGGAACGGCCTTTTCGTCGCCCATGGCCAAGACCATAAAGATGACATTTCCGCAGATAGAGCAGTCGGCACGGCTGATGCCCTACCCTTTGTTCTGGGGGGCGGGCAGCAATGAGGTAATGCCAGAGGGTAAGAGGGACAATACCTATGAAGAGGGGTTCACCTATGCAGACCAGTCGCTGCTGGATATGTTGCAATTGCCCATGGTATATGGCGATAGGGCCCATGCGTTGGCGGAGCCCAATACCATCGTCATCTCGCGGCGCAAGGCGGAAAAATACTTCCCGCACCAGGATCCTGTCGGTAAGCTTTTGTATCTGAACAACGAAATGAAAACGCCCTGGAAAGTGGGTGGCGTGATGGAAGATATGCCCGCCACCACTCATCTGCAATATGACTTCCTGTTATCCCTCACGGGACATGAGCTTTGGGGTGGGGAACAGGACAGCTGGTGGAACCAGAATTACAATATGTATGTGAAGCTGCAGCCGGGCACCGATCCTGTTCAAATGGAGGAGAAGGTGACGACTATGTGGAGAAGCAAGCTGTTGCCTTTGTGGTCGCTGGCGGGGATAAAAGATGCAGAAAAGCAGGTAAAAACGATAGGCGTCCAGCTGCAGCCTATCAGTATGGTTCACCTGACGGCGGACATCGATGATGGCGGAAGCCATGGGGACATCCGATTTGTCAGGCTGTTTGGAGCCGTTGCGGGCTTTATTTTGCTGCTGGCCTGTATCAATTTTATCAATCTCTCCACGGCGCGGAGCGCGGGCAGGGCCAAGGAAGTAGGACTTCGGAAGGTGGTTGGCTCCCGCCGCATGGGGCTCATACGTCTGTTCCTCCTGGAATCCCTGGTGTTGAGCTTTTTCTCCTTCCTCATAGCCATCGGTCTGGCGTGGCTGTTATTACCCCTTTTCAATAAGATGGCGGCTACTTCCATCGCCTTCCCCTGGAAGGAAGGGTGGCTGTTCCCCGCGATGACGGGGGCGGCCGTCGTGGTAGGGCTGCTGGCAGGGATCTATCCCTCCATCTATCTTTCCAGCTTCAGGCCGGTGGAAGTGCTGAAGGGTAACGTGAGTATGGGCGCGCGTCATGGAGGGTTACGGAATGCCCTGGTGGTCTTCCAGTTCACCACTTCCATTATCCTGATCATTGCCACGCTGGTGGTCAGCCGGCAGATGAATTTCCTGATGAACCGAAAGCTGGGGTTTGAAAAGAACCAGGTGGTGCAGGTTGAAGGGGTGGGCTCGCTGGACAATCAGCTGAAAAGTTTCCGGGATGAGCTGTTAAAGACCCCCGGGGTTTTGAATGCCTCTCTGAGTGATTTCCTGCCTATCGCCGGGAGCAAGCGTAATATGGGGACGGTATACAATGAGGGTAAGGACAAGGAGGAGACGGGGGTAGGTGCGCAGTTCTGGAATGTGGATAATCGATATATCCCAACGATGGGTATCGAGCTGGCGCAGGGAAGGAATTTTTCGGATCATCTGAAAACGGATTCCGCGTCTGCTATTGTGAATGAGACGATGGTCCGGAAGCTGGGATTGAAAGAGCCGCTGGGCAAGCGTTTTGGGAGCGGCAAATGGCAGCTGACGATAGTGGGGGTAATGAAGGATTTTAATTTCGAGAGCATGCGACAGGAGGTAGGTCCGCTTTGTCTGGTCACCGGCAATTGGGCCAATACCATGTCCATAAAGGTGAATGCGGGCGATGTGAAAGGGACGCTGGGGCGTATAGAGGCGTTGTGGAAGGGCTTTTCGCCGCACCAGGAGTTCCGTTATGCCTTTATGGATGAAAGCTTTTCGCGGATGTATGCGGATGTGCAGCGTACGGGGATGCTGTTTACGAGCTTCTCGATGCTGGCGGTGATCATTGCCTGTCTGGGGCTTTTTGCCATGTCGACATTTATGGCGGAGCAGCGGAGCAAGGAGATAGGCATACGGAAGGTGCTGGGCGCCACGGTGAGCCATCTGACGGGACTCTTATCCATGAATTTTGTAAAGCTGGTGCTGATCGCATTTGTCATTGCATCGCCGGTGGCCTGGTGGGGGATGCATAAGTGGCTGCAGGACTTTGCTTACCGGACGGATATCACGGGATGGATCTTTGCGATAGCGGGTGGGATGGTGGTATTGATCGCGGTGGCGACGATCAGCATACAGGCGATGAGGACGGCCATGGCGAATCCGGTGAAGAGCCTACGGGCTGAATAAATGTGGATGCGGAGAGTTGACACTCTCCGCATCAGTATCAATAGTCCTTTCGATAGGTAATTTCCGTCTCGACGCTGGAGCCGTCGGCTTTGGTCCGGCGACGACGGAGTTTGAACATATGGCTGGCTGCCCGCTTGGGGGAAAGTCGTCGCCAGATCCATTGGAATATGGAAAGTATGATGGGCTCACGACGTGCGTCTGAGACATCGCTGGATTGCTGTTCAGGCAAGAAGTTCCCTTTCCCTTTAGACAGATCATTCATTGTCGATTGTTTAAAGATGATGAATTACTTCATAAGGGTATTGCCCTGTATTGCGGCAATGCAAGGACACAGGGGGATTAACCCACTCCGGGGACAAAATTTGCTAATAGGAAGGTTCCATGGCGGACTCGGTTCAATGGTTATGGCACTTGACTAGACACCTTCGGCGGGGATCACGCAACGAACGTCTAGTTTATGGTTAGGCGCGCATCCAAGCTCTTTTGGTGATAGAGCTGAGAAGATGCAAAATGTGCCGGGTGGCACTGTTGCTTGTTATGACGGGTACAAACTCTGTAAAAATAGAGAGATTTTTGAAAGATCAAAAAATATCGGGTTGGTCCATGGGAAGGGCCGGCTGGTCCTTTGGGGAGAAGTGTTGGTGCAAATGCGTTAGGGATGGGAGTGACAGCCCGGAACAGCGGGAGCGGTGAGGACTACAGCGGACAGCCCGCCCGGCGGCGTAGCCGCCGGGAACGCCCCAAATAAAAAGCCTCCGCTTTTGGCAGAGGCTTTTTGTTGAGAGAATATCTTACAAAGAATTTCTTCCAATTACTGCTTACGTGTATTCTGTCGTCTTTGTTTGTAATTGATACCTGTCTGGCGACCATTACCGGCGGGGCTGCCTACGCGGTCCATTGCGCAACGGAAGCCGACGGTGCTGTTGGCCTGGTCTTCTTCCAGGAATCGGCGGGTACCGGGGCTGAGCCAGTAAGCGCGGTCGTTCCAGCTACCGCCTTTTATAACGCGCGACTTGTTGCTGATGAGGGTGGTCTTTCCATATCCGTAGCTGATGCCTGCGATGGTGGAGTCACCGTCAAGGTAGTTGATCACGTCACCCTTTTGATAGTTGCGGCGGGCCTTGCTCTCGGAGTCGGTGACGTCGCGCATTTTGATGCGACCGAGTGAATCCCTTTCCGCCTTGCCTTCCTTACCCATGTCTACTGTCTCGAATTTGTTACCACGGAAGGGGGCTACGTCATCGACGTCCTCGGTTGAAAGGGGACGGTAAACGTCGGCTACCCATTCGCTCACGTTGCCGGACATATTATATAAGCCGAAGCCGTTGGGGAAGAAAGAAGTAACGGGGGCGGTGTATACGGCGTTGTCATTCAGACCACCGGCTACACCCATGTTGTCACCGGAACCACGTTTGAAGTTGGCCATGAAAGTACCTTGCCAGCTGCCATGACGTGTGTCGCGGAGACCGTTGACATTATTGCTCCAGGAATAAACTTGCTTGTTCGCGATGAGCTCTTCCCCACGTTTCTTATCGTTCTTGCCGGGGAGAGGGTTCTGGTTGATGTATCCCAGTGCGGCATATTCCCACTCGGCTTCTGTCGGGAGACGATAGTTGGGGAGGAGGATACCGTCCTCGAAGGTTACGGTCGTACGGGGCGTACCGTTGGGATTCTTCAGCGAGTTCTTTTTCGACTTGGCTGCGGGGCCGGGTGTGGCCTGGTATTCACCCATCAGGTAAGCCTTCGTATTGAAGTTTTCCTGTCCCAGGCCTTGCAGGTTCTTTACGGAGTTCTTATTGATAAAGCCTCTGTCCAGCAGGGCTTTTTCGTTGACCCGGTCCGAACGCCACAGACAGAAGTCATGTGCCTGCCGCCAGGTGACGCCTACGACGGGGTAGAAGTTATAAGACGGATGGCGGAAGTAGTACTCGACCATCGGTTCGTTGTAGGCCAGCTCGCTTCTCCAGCACAGGGTGTCGGGGAGAGCGCCTTCGCGGACGGCCTTGTACTCGTCGGCGTCAAATACGACATTGAGCCAGTAAAGATATTCGCGGTAGTGGATGTTGGCCACTTCCGTCTGGTCGATGTAAAAAGAGTTGACCGTTACGCGTCTGGGTACGTTGTTCCAGTCCCTCATAACGTCTTCTTGTGTGGCGCCCATGGTGAAGGTACCACCCTGCACAAACACCAACCCCGGACCGGTACGTTGCTCTTTTTCTTTGGAAACCTGGAAGCCCCCCATCTTTGAGTCATTGTAGTTCCATCCTGTAACGGCGGATTGCTCCGGCTTGTGCTTACAGGAGGCTGCCAGGGTCAGGCCTGATGCCAGGATAAATAGGTTTTTCAAATTCATAAGTTGACGCTTTTAGCCGTAATTTGTAAGATTCCTATAGACTATTGTAAACGTATTAAACGTTGTAGACAATCAAATATTGTACTAAAATACGGGGGTTAATTATCCACAGTTGCCCCGTTTGTAAAATTAGGGAAAACCCCTGACTAACTGATTGTATGAGAAGGATTTGGCTATTTTTGGCGGCTTGGGGTCTCCTGGGGTCTTCCGGGGAGGCCCAGAGGGTCTATAAATCCGCCAGCTCACTGGCCTCCGGCAACTGGTATAAGATCGCCGTTTCCGCCCCGGGGATCTACAGGGTGGACCTGTCCCTTCTCCGTCAGCTGGGGGTGAGT
>DASZWE010000492.1:0-6873 GCA_035546735.1 Puia sp. | reverse complement strand
CGGACGGACATACCTGCGGATGACATGAGCAAGATCTGGATACAGGAATGGCTGAACTACTGGCCTGACCAGGGTATGGATTTCTGGAGTTTGCAAAGAAGGACACAGGTGCTGCAACTGCCGCCACATACGAACCCTACGCTGACGGTAAGCACTCCTTACGAGGATATGCCCTTGCGGGGCACCTATCCCACCACCATCAATTCGCTGAACCCGGACGGGTATAATTCCGCATTGCACGCATTGGGTGTGGGGACATTGAATGAAGAGCAGTACAATCCCTATATCCAGCTGCATTTCGAGAAGGCGTTCACTCCTGTGAACTGGCCGGCGGTGCCCCTGAACTATGACCTGAGCTATCTGCAAAAATGGTATGGAACTACCATCGAGGAGCTCAGGGCGGCTGCCGCTGCGGGTGGATTCACCTATACGCTTATCACAACCTATCATCCTTAGTACTTTAAATAAAACGATATGAGAAATATATATGTGGGCTTTTTCATCCTTGCGTCTGTACTTGCTTACTCCTGCCGGAAGAGCAATGCGGGACCATCGGTGGCGGACAATATACTGAACTATAAAATTGAAGAGATACCTGTTACGAGCGACTTTGTGGTGGGGGCTTTTTATTCCAACTTCACCAACATGAGCGCGAATGTGACGGAAGCGCCTGTGGCGGGCAAGTACGGGATGCCCGGCGGCGTGGTGGACCCGGCTGTCATGAGCCAGCATATCGCCGATGCGGGCAAGGCGAAGCTGGACTTCTTCGTATTCTCCTTTCGCAGCGCCAATCTCGACAATGGTAACTTCAAGTTCGACAGCAATGTCGTCCAGTCCTTTGTGAATGCCAATGGGAGCGCCAATATGAAATTCGCTCTCTCCTATACCTGGGATGCTGGCAAGTATGGATTGACGACGGCTACGCCGCTGGAGGGCAATGCCACCAAGCTGGCCCGGTTCCTCGACGATGTGCAGCGGTTGTCGGGGCTTTTTTCCAACAGTAATTATATGAAGGTGGGCGGGAAGACACTGCTTTATATCCGGAATGCGCAGGTATTGTATTCCAACAACAATGTGGCGATCTATGATACGCTGAGGAACCAGCTGAGCGCGAAAGGTTTTCAAATGTATATCGTAGGTATGCAGGATGCCTGGACGCCCCCGGCGAGGTACCCTTTCCGATTCAAAGGCTGTGTGGATGCCATCTATCATGACAGCTATTCAAGGATCACCAGCTGGGACCGATTTTATTTACTGCCGCAGGCGATGGACCAGGCATGGATCTATTCGAAGCAATATTTCGCCGACAATTATTCGGTGGATTATGTGCCAAATATTTCACCCGCCTTCAACCCCAAGATCAATAACCCTACCAGCACGGGCCCTGTCTATGACAGGAAGGATACTGGCGCGCTTTTTAAGGAGTTATGCAATGTGGCGAAGAAGAATGCCAGCAGCACGACCCGGCTGATCATGATCGATTCGTTCAATGACTGGAACAGCGATACGGAGCTGGAGCCGGCGGCGAGTTTTGGAGATACGTATCTGAACATCGTCCGATCTGAATTCAAGAAATGAAAAACCGACTATACATCATCCCCCAACCGCAGACAAGCTGCGGTTGGGGTTCATTTTTATCACCAGGCCGATCTGTCCGAGGTGATACATATCGTGATGGATGAGGCCTTCTACATAGTATAAATAGCTGTGGCCTTCTTTATCCAGCTGCTGAAGATAATCATCATCCTGCTGATCAAGGAATGCGATGATATCCTGCTGACTTTTGTATAATTTTTCTTTTAGTTTCGTCCACCCTTCTTTCCGGAGTGTGTCGTTGTCCTTCCAGTTGGCGGGGCTGTCCATGGTGATGGTCCTTGTACCGCCCTTGAGAATAGAGAAGACTGAGTACCGCCATTCGAGGATATGAGAGACGATCTCGGCCACGCTATGTACGTCTGGGCGGGGGCGGGTAAAGGCCTGCGACTCTGCTAGTCCGTTCAACTTCTTTGAAAAGGTCTCGTCTATCCAGGGTTCGCCGTCCATGGTCTCGGCGAGCTGGCGGGTAAGGTTATGGATGGTGTTGTTCATACTGAAATTTACAAAAATTTTACTGACCAGGAACCGCAGGAAGCGGTTCGTCCATAACCGAGCCTTCGGCGAAGGTTACGACCGAGGTATCCGAGGAAGGGTCCAACAGTGTTGGAACCGACGAAGGATACGAGCGAAGCTCTCGTGTCGAAGCAGCTCCGACGAAGGCCTCAGACACAACCAAGCCTTGGCGAAGGTTGCGACCGAGGCGGACCGTGACGAAGCAGGTCCAACGAAGGCCCGGTATGCGAAAATTGGGCTAATTTGCGGACAAGGCCAATTTTCGCACTTTCTTATCTTTACCGGTATGAACGACCTTAAGCAACAGGCTGCCCTGGCGGCAGTAAAAATGATCAAGGAAAACAGTGTCGTGGGTTTTGGGGCGGGCTCTACCATTGCCCATCTTATACATGGCATCAGGGCGCTGCCGGATCTGGCGGGCACCATTACTACGGTGACCTCTTCCTATACTACAAGGCTGCTGCTTCAGCAGTCGGGATTTGCCGTCAGGGAAATGGGCGATCTTTCCGAGATAGATGTGTATTTTGACGGTTGCGATCAATTCGACAGCCGCCTGAACGCCCTGAAAAGTGGCGGGGGCATCCATACGCGGGAAAAGATACTGGCCGGCATGGCCCGGGAGTTCGTGCTTATCGGGGACGCCTCGAAATATGTAGATAAGCTGGATGGCAGGTATCCTTTAGTGGTGGAGGTGATACCCGATGCGCTGGCTTTTGTCATGAGCCGGCTGCAGCAATTGCTGAGCCCGATGGAAGTCCGGGTAAGGATGAGCGATAAGAAGGATGGGGCTGTCATTACGGAGAACGGGAATGTTTTACTGGACTGTCGGTGGGCTGTTTTCCCGGACCCGGAGCTGGTGAATGAAAAGGTGATCCGGATACCGGGTGTGCTGGAGCACTCCTTATTTTTTAACATTGCCCGGCTGGGGATTATTGCGGGGGCTGAGGGTATTAAAATCATACGTTAGTCATATGAGAATTGCGCTTTTTGCTTTTTTGGGTCTGTCGGCCAGCCTTGTGCGGGCGCAGGGACCCATACCTTTGATCACAGACATTCCTTCCCGGCAGACCGTCAGTCTGAACGGGAAATGGCAGTATATCGTGGACCCGTATGAGACGGGGTTCTATGACTACCGGTATAAGGAAAAGAATGAGACGGACAAAGAAGCCTATTGGAATTCCGACAAGCCTCAGCAGAAAACGGACAGGATCGAGTTTGGCTATAACGACAAGTATACGCTGATGGTGCCGGGCGACTGGAATCACCAGTACCCCCAATTCCTCTATTATGAAGGGACGGTGTGGTATAAGAAATCCTTTGACATGCCCAGACGGGATCCTTCTTATCGTGTCTTTCTGTATTTCGGCGCTGTCAACTACCGGGCCGATGTATACCTGAATGGCCGGAAGCTGGGTATGCATCTGGGCGGGTTCACGCCTTTCAATTTCGAGATACCGGATACGTTGCTGAAAGACAAAGGAAATTATCTTGTAGTACGCGTGAATAACAAACGTGGTATCGATGAAGTGCCTACGGTGAATACGGATTGGTGGAACTATGGGGGTATTACGCGGGATGTGAAGCTGGTGGTGGTGCCGCGTACTTTTATCCGGGATTACTATCTGCAGTTGAAGAAGCCTCTTCCGGGGGAGGCGCCACCGACGAGCAATGCGGAGGTAGAGGGATGGATCAGGCTGGATGGCGTGCCGGCTGCCGGGGGTGCCGTGCCGTCCGCCGGGAATGCCGTGATAGAGATCCCCGAGCTGAAGATCAAAAGAACGTTCCCTGTGTCGGGCAACGAGGTGGCACTGCAGCTGACACTGCCTACTGTGCGGCTATGGTCCCCGGAATCTCCCAAGCTTTATAAGATCATTATCACCTGTGATGGGGACAGAATAGAGGATATGATCGGGTTTCGCACCATCGAGGCCTATGGGAAGCGGGTGTTGCTGAATGGAAAGCCTGTATTTATGCGTGGTATCTGTATACATGGAGAGATACCCCAGCAGATGCGGCGAGCGTATTCGAAGCAGGATGCGCTACAGCTGTTGGGCTGGGCCAGGGAGCTGGGCTGTAATATGGTGCGGCTGGCGCATTATCCGCACGACGAGACAATGACAAGGACGGCGGATTCGCTGGGCATACTCGTATGGTCGGAGATACCTGTGTACTGGACTATAGACTTTGGCAACAGCGAGGTTTTTGAAAAAGCGAGGACACAGCTAACGGAGATGATCGAGCGCGACCGGGATCGATGCAGTATCATCACCTGGAGCGTTGGCAACGAGACGCCTGTGAATCCTGTACGGACCGACTTTATGCACCGGCTGATCGAGCAGGCGAGAAGTCTGGACCCTTCCCGTATGATCACGGCTGCGCTGGAGGTAAATTATGGTTCGGGCAAGGAGCAGCATATGGTGGATGATCCGCTGGGGCAATATGTAGATCTTGTGGCTTTTAACGAGTATTTGGGCTGGTATGGTGGATTGCCTTCTGCCTGTCGCACTGCCAACTGGGGAACTATCTATGACAAGCCTTTGTTCATCAGTGAAACGGGCGCGGAGGCGTTGGGGGGATATCATGCGGACAGCCTGACGCGATGGAGCGAAGAATACCAGGAATGGTACTACCGGGAGCAGGTGAAGATGCTGGATCGCATGCCCGGGAATTTTGTCGGCCTATCACCCTGGATACTGGTGGATTTCCGAAGCCCCAAGCGTAATAATCCTGTGTACCAGGAGGGGTGGAATAACAAGGGATTGATCGACCACCAAGGGAGGAAGAAGAAGGCTTTTTATGTATTGAAGAAATATTATAAAGAGAGGAAATGAACCAGGAGAAAATAATATTGGTCCTGGGAGCCAATTCCGATGTGGCCAGGGAAGCTATCCGACTGTATGTTCGACAAGGGCATCGGGTCATTGCGGCCTCGCGGAGTGTGGATGAGCTGCGGGATTTTGTGGTGCGAGCCGAACTGGCGCCTGAACGGGTGACCGTGCTTTATTTTGATGCGGTGGCTTTTGACGGGCACCAGCGGTTTTATGATGGATTGCCGGAGAAACCGCATATCGTGGTATATGCCGCGGGGTATTTGAAAAATAACGAGGAGGCTCTGCGAGATTGGGCGGGGGCTTTCCGGATGATGCAGGTGCATTATGCGGGGGCCGTATCCATCCTGAATATTATTGTGACGGATGAGCGCAATACGAGGCTGGAGCGGATCATTGGGTTGTCGTCGTTGTCGGGCGTGCGGGGGCGGAAGAGTAATTTTATTTATGGAAGTACCAAGTCCGCCTTTACGCAATATCTGGCGGGGTTGCGGCAATATCTTTTTGGCAGGGGTGTTACGGTGAATGTGCTTGTGGCGGGGTATATACGGAGCAAGATGACGGCGGGACTGAATTTGCCTGAGTCGTTGATGCTGGAGCCGGTGTTTATTGCCCGGGCGGTAGTGGGGGCGGGAAGGGGCTTTACCATTGTGCCGGGGTTTAAGTGGAAGATCATTTATTGGGTGCTGCGGCTGGCGCCGGAGCGGTTGGTGGCGAGACTGCCCTAATCTTCTTTTACGTATTTGTAGACATTCTTTTTATAGGTCTCGAGGTCTTCCAGGCTGGTGAACTCGTCGAACTTATAATGTTCGCCGGAAGGCTGTACTCTTTCCAATACTACTTTCCCTCCACTGACGAGCACGCTCTGTGCCTTTCGGAATACGCGGCCGAGGCTATTGGTGTCATTGAGGGTTTGCCACTCTTCTATATTGTTGACTGTTATGACGAGGTCTTCCATGGGGCAAAGATACTTAATACCTACTGAAGTCGAGGCTGACGGGGGGCAGGGCTTTTTCGATGGCGGTGCGTTCATTTTCGAATGCGGGTGGGAGCTTTAGGGACTGGCCGAGCTGGTCCAATGGCTCGTCGACCTGGAAGCCGGGGCCTGTGGTGGCTATTTCGAAGAGGACGCCGCCGGGCTCCCTGAAATAGATGGAAGTAAAATAATTCCTGTCCAGGACGGGGGTGGGGTTCAGCTGTCGCTGGACCAGCAATTGGCGGGCCTGGTCCTGGGTCTCGCGGGAGGGCGTGGCAAAGGCGATGTGGTGGACGGTGCCGCTGCCGGGAAGTCCCCTGAGACTATCGGGTATGCATACGATGTCAACATAGTTGCCCGGAGCATCGGTGGCTGCAAAGCGGAAGCGATTGCCTCTCCCGGCAATGAGGGTATGATCCATTTGTTGGGTGAGGAGGCCGGCTGTCCGCTCGTACCCTTCCTGTCCTATCTCGACGTTGTAAAAGCCTTTGATGGCGTGCTGGGGAGGGATGTGTCCGTGGGTGAAGCCGGCGCGCTTGTCCCTGTCCGTGAAGACGAGCTCCAGTCCCAGGCCATCGAAGTCCTCAAAATAAATAAACACTTCGCTGCCGAAGCGTTGCTGGGGGGGCTTATAGTTGATGTTGTATTTTGTGAGGCGTTGCATCCAATAATCCATGGAGGAGGTGCCGAGTGAAAATGCTATGGTGTTGAGCATGCCTTTGCCATGACGTCCTCTTACCAGTCCCTGATAGGGGAAAAAGGTGAGAATGCCGCCGGGCTGACCCGTCTCGTCACCATAATAGAAGTGATATACATGGTTGGCATCGAAGTTGACCGTCTTTTTTAGCAGGCGCATGCCCAGGATACCGGCGTAGAAGTCGATGTTCTTCTGCACATCGCTGGTGATGGCTGTGACGTGGTGGATGCCGGTGATCAATTGCATAAAGCTGTTTTGGCGTA
>DASZWE010000491.1:0-5602 GCA_035546735.1 Puia sp. | reverse complement strand
TGAAGATTTTCCTTTCTTTCATTATTCCGGGGCGCCTTTTTTTCAGCTGGGTACTGCCCTCCGGCGGGTGGAGGAGCTGGTATTGCGTATCAATGAGGAGCTGCGGCAGGATTTTTCGGAAAAGGTCACTGCCATCCGCCTGTATCTCTACCTGATGATGCTGGAGATGAAGCGGAGCTATGTTTCCCAGGGTCTTGCGTCCTATGACGGGGTGCCCGAATCCACGGCGCTGGTCATGCGCTATCGTAAGCTGGTGGGACAGCATTATCTTGAAAAACAGCAGGTAGCCGATTATGCCGGCTTATTATATGTCACGCCCAATCATCTCAACCGCACGGTAAAAGAAGTCACCGGGCGGACGGCTTCCGCACATATTACGGAAATGATCCTGCTGGAGGCGAAGAGTCTTTTGCTGTATACCGGGCTTTCCGTGGCGGAGATAGCCTGGCGTCTGAAGTTCAGCGAGCCTTCGTCTTTCCATCGATTTTTTAAGAATGGCGTTGGTCGCACGCCGCTGGAATACCGTTCCGACGCTCATGACCATTCCTCTGCTCATGCAGACAATGCATGATACGGTCAATCCGGGGCATGATCGGGACAACGATATCCACTTCCTTCTGCGGAGCTTTGTATAAAAAATACAAGATGACTACATTGAACAAAAGCAAGGTTGTGATCGCCGGCGGAAGTTCCGGGATAGGGGCTGTATTGACAAAAATGCTGGCAGAAGATGGGGCAGGCATCACCGTTATAGGCCGTGATGCCGGTAAACTGGCAGAGTTGAAAAAAACATTGCCTTCAATTGAGACGGTGGCGTTGGATGCCCGTGACCGGGGGGCGCTGGATCCGTTTTTTCGTACGACGGGGCAGATAGATCATTTGGTGCTGACGCTTAGTGGTGGCAAGGGCGGTGGTATGTTCAAGGAGCTGTCGTTGGATGAGTTGCGGGAAGGGTTTGACAGCAAGTTCTGGCCGCAATTGAATGTACTCCAGGCTGCCCTGCCCTATGTCAAGCCCGATGGGAGTGTGACGTTGGTGACGGCCGCCAGCGCAGGTGCGGCTTTGCCGGGGACATCGGGATTGGCCGCTATCAATGGTGCATTGGAGATGATGATCCCCATTCTTTCGACGGAGCTAAGGCCGCTGCGGGTGAATGCCGTCAGCCCCGGCCTGATCGATACGCCCTGGTGGGATTTTTTGCCTGCGGCGGCAAAGGAACAGGTGTTCAAAGATTTTAGCGCGCATGTGCATGTGGGGAGACCGGGTCGTCCTGAAGAAATAGCGGGTACGATACGGCATGTGATGCGCAATGGGTATATCAATGGTGTTACGATCCGTTGTCACGGGGGGCTTGGATGATCGGGCGATTTTAGCTAGGTTTGAGGTATGAAGTATCTTTCCCTCCTGCTGCTTATCGTCGTACTCGGGCAAGCCTGTTCGCCTTCTAAATTTATCAAGTCATCCGCTGAGGCGGCGTTTAACGAGCCGGGTCTCGTGTCGGGACAGGTAGGTATTTGTATATATGATCCCGGGACGACTCAATACCTGTACGAACAGCAGGGCAATAAATACTTTATACCGGCCAGCAATACCAAGCTTTTTTCCCTGTATGCGGGGCTGAAGTACCTGGGGGATTCCCTGGTGGGTCTCCGTTATAAGGAGACGGACACGGCCATATTTCTTGTGCCTTCCGGGGATCCTACTTTTTTACATCCCGCCTATGCGTATCAGCCTGTCATAAGCTTTTTAAAGCATACGCGCAAGCCGTTGTGGATCACGGACGCCAACTGGCAGGACCGGCCGCTGGGCAGGGGTTGGGCCTGGGATGATTATAATGACGATTACATGCCGGAAAGAAGCGCGCTGCCCGTCTATGGGAATGTGATCCATTGGGTGCAGGACTCTGCTTCGCAATCCTTTTATTCCGTCCCGGACATCAACTGGGAAGTGCGGTTTTCGGCGGATACGATGAAGCGGTCGTTCTATGTGCAAAGGGATTTTCACAAGAATGTTTTTGAGATCACGGAGGGGAAGGCTCAGTTCAGGACACAGGATGTGCCTTTTATTACGAATGTGACTGTTTCGGCGGCTGTCCTTTTAAAGGATACGTTGGGGAGGGAGGTGTTTACAAGGCATTTGCTGCCGGGGGCGGTGGATGGGGGACGGGGACCGGCTGTCGACAGCTATGGAGCAGAGATGCAGGGACCGCATAACGCGGCGCAGGCCTTCGACGGGCTTCGGGTAATTCATAGCCGGCCGGTGGATTCCCTGTTCCGGCCTATGATGTATCACAGCGATAACTTTTTTGCGGAGCAGACATTGCTGATGGTGAGCAACGAGCGGCTGGGTCGGATGAATGACGCCCGGATCATCGATACCCTGCTAAGCTCCGATCTGAGAGAGCTGCCTCAACGGCCATACTGGGTGGATGGCAGCGGATTGAGCCGTAATGACCTGTTTACGCCAAGGGATTTTGTCTGGCTGCTGAACAGGATGAAGGATGAGTTTGGGCTGCCCAGGCTGAAGGGCATTCTTCCCACGGGTGGGACGGGTACCTTGTCCAGCTATTATAAAAGGGACAGCGGGTATATTTATGCCAAGACCGGTTCCCTGTCGGGAGTGGTGGCGCTGAGCGGCTATCTTATCACAAAAAAGAACCGTCTGCTGATATTCTCCATATTGATCAATAATAACAGCGATCCTGCCGTACGGAGGAAGATCGAGAAATTCCTGGAAGGAATAAGAGAAAAATATTAGTTCCAGAACGGACCGGAGGTTCGTTCGTCCAGAACCGAGCGTAGCGAAGGTTCCGACCGAGGTATCCGAGGAAGGTTCCAACAGTGTTGGAACCGACGAAGGATACGAGCGTAGCTCTCGTGACGAAGCAGCTCCGACGAAGGCCTGCAGACATTAGATATTTCCGGAAAACGGCCTATATTTCCCCCAAAGGGCAGTTTTTCGGACATTATACCCAACGTTGTCATTTTCCCCGGCGTAAATGAGGGTAGAAAATATTCCTATATGAAAAAAATTTACACTCTTGCCTTGTTATTGTGCTTTGGCAGTTGGCTGTCCGCCCGGGCGCAGGATACTACGGTATGCAATCCCGGGTTTAATGTCAGTACGAGCCAGCATACGGCTACTTTCCAGGCCTGGGACATGCACCTGGCCGTCATCCATTCCTGGGTCTTTGGGGATGGGTATTCCCTTACCAGCTATAGCTCTTCCGCCAGCCATACCTATAGTGCGGCGGGCTATTACACTGTCAAGCATATTATCCGGGACTCCGTCAGCGGTGTCTGTCATGACTCGACCATGCGACTGGTGTACATCGACTCCGTACCGCAATGCCAGATCTATATTGCGTTGCATGGGGATTCGGGCAGCCTGCCCAATCATTATAGATTTTGGGCCGGACCCCGCAGTCCCGGCGACAGCCTGAGCTGGTATATCAATGACAGCCTGGTCGTACGGAATGATACGGGCTTTGCTCATGATTTTGGAATAGGGTATTATACCGTGTGCGTGCGTCTGCATGCGCTGTCCGGCTGTACCGCCAGCTCCTGCTATAGCTTTACGGTGCATGCCGCGGATTCTTCTTCCGACACGACCCATACACCGCCGCCACCGCCGCCGCATGACAGCTGTTCCATCTCCTTTACGTATAGCTCCAGCGCTGCGCATCCCAACGAGATCCATTTCGTGGCGCATGACAGCACGGGGCTGGATTCGCTGACCTGGTTCATTACCCGGGGAGTCGATACGGTGGTGCTGCACGGACCGGCGCCGGTGTATGTCTTTGCCGACACGGGCTGTTACAATGTGGTTCTTTATGCCATGACGCCGGGGGGCTGTTATAGCTATAGCGGGCAATCGGTGTGTATCGACAGCTTGCCCGGAAGCAATTATATTGCCTCCTATCCGAACCCTGCCCGTGGCGAGTCGCGTCTCGACGTGAAGCTGGACCGTGACAATATGATCTATATCAACATCTACAATAGTATGGGACACCTGGTGCTCAGTAAGAGAGTGGATGGTATCGGTGGAATGAATCAGATCGTCCTGCCGACGGCTGATCTGCCGAAGGGGGTATATTATGTACAGATCCGATATGGAAATGTATCAAAACGCAGCAAGATTCAGAAACTATGACAGGAACCGCCCGGGGCGGTTCGTCCGATAGGACAGTCATTTTAAATAGCAATAAAGGACGATCCATTCCCATTGCCATCCGTCGATGACGACATACAAATAGTGATCAAAGGTTGTATAAAGAACGACCGGAGAGCGCAGGAACAACTGTACAAAAGGTTTTACCATGCGATGATGGCTCTATGTGTCCGATATACAAGGAACAGTGAGGATGCGATCGAAGTGATGAATGATGGATTTTTGAAAGTGTTCAGGAATATAGGGAAGTATTCATCGGAGAAGGCGTCCTTTTATACGTGGATCCGAACGATCATTATACATACCGCGATCGACTTCCTGCGAAAGCGGCAGACCTATCCGGAGACGGGGGAGCTGACGGATGGACCAGATGAGCCGTCCATCGACAATGCGGCGCTGAGCAGGCTCAGCGGAGAGGAAATGCTGAAAATAATCCGGCAATTACCGGCTGCCACCGGACTTGTGTTCAATCTGTATGCCGTGGATGGGTTCACTCATCGGGAGATAGGGACTCTGTTAGGTATCAGCGAGGGCACCAGCCGGTGGCATCTTAGTGAAGCGAGGAAACAACTTAAAACATTCATCTACCTTATGAAGAGCAACCCATGATGGAGCGGCATGACCATAACAATCCATGGGCTGACAAGCTGCAAGATATTCGGCTCCCCGAGCAGGAAGTCGCGTGGGAGGCCATGGAGGCTGTTCTGGACAGGGAGATGCCTGTGCATAAATGGAGGGACAGGAGACGCTGGTTGTTGCTGATCATCCTGCTGCTGTTGTTGATAGGCGTATGTAATTGTCCGGCGCGGAGGCTTGCGGGGGATAGGGAGCGTGCCGGATGGAAGGGGGCTGGTGGTGCCGACAGTGGGACGGCTGGTGTGAGCAGGGATGGTGCGCGAGAGAAGACTGGGCTGGGCGGGACGGACAGAACGAGCGGGGTGGACACGGGGGATAGAGCGAACGGACCGGACAGGGCGGATGGGCCGGGCGGGACGGACATGACGGGCGGGGTGGATAGAAAGGGCGGGGTGGATAGACTGGGCAGGGCGGGCAGAACGGACAAATCCGGGGGCGTGCGTGATACGATGAATAGGACGGACAGGACAGATACGGCAGACAGGACGGCGGGAACAGACAGGTCGAGCTGGAAAGACAGGGTGGACGGGACGAACACGAAAGACAGGGCGGATAGGACATTCGAATCCCGGGGCGGGCGTGATTCGGTGTATGAAAGCGCTACGGGGGGCAGCGAGGGTGAGAAGAAAGTTACGAATGCTGCCAGGAGGGAAAGGAATTTTAATGAGCATATGGAAGGTGGGGCAGATGGCGGGACAAAGAAGCGCGGGCGGCGGGTGATGCATGCTGCGGGGAAGGAAGGGCCGGATACGACGGGGAGCGTTATAGGTGGGAAAAGAGGGCATGGGAAGAAGAA
>DASZWE010000490.1:0-4899 GCA_035546735.1 Puia sp. | reverse complement strand
GCCATGGAGAACAGACTCCGCCATTGGACCGCTGCACTGGTACATGACATCGCCCGCAAGGAAGGCTGGGAGGTGACCGAAATATACGAAGCCCTGGGCGACGGTTATAGGGACAACGACTACTCCGTGCTGGTATACGATAAGCGCCCCGCCCACTGGTCCCGTATGGTCTGGCAGTTCGTCGTCAACAAAGACAGCCTTCAGGCCTGGCGCCACTGGCTGGAAGACTACGGCCAACGCCGGTTGGACCAGACCCATCGATACACCGCCCGGATCACTGACAAACAGGGCGCCATACAAGCCTATATGGATTCCGCGAACTATTGGGGAGGGCTCATGTCGAAATATATGAGCGACCGCATAACCCAGTATCAAAAAGACCTGACCACCGGCAACAAATCCGGCATCAACGCCTACGAGAAAGGCGTGGACGCCTACCGCAAAAAACAGGATTATTTTATCAACAAGGCTGCTGACCTGCAGAAAGACCCGCAGGCCGGCAAAGAGAACACCGATGCCGACCAGGAGTCTACAGCACAAAAGCTTCGTTTTTCCGAGGCCAGCACCGTCATCATCGAATTTGATTTCAACGGCGACCTCGCGGAAACAGGCGGCAGCAAAAGAGCCGCTCCATCCGGATCGCCACCCGCGGTAAGATGGTATTATATCCCCGAGCCGGACCTGCTCACACGCGTCAATTACTATGAACACTCCCACAACATGGCCCTGTGGACGATCGGCCCCTGGAACCCACAACCCAACCAGTTCGGCGGCTACGCCGCCTCCTGGGCCGCCGACAGGACCAACAGAAAAGGCATCACGATCAAAAAGATAAAATGCGATAAGCTGCAGAACTTTTATGTGCGCGTATCCGGCAACGCCGCCGCCATGCGTCGTATCCTCGCCGACCTTCCCGCCGGCGAAATGGAGCGATTGCTCACCCGACAGTAGACTGCCGCCCTAAACTTTTTCATTCACAGTGGTGTTTCACCCCGTCACGGACGCCTGGCGCACCGGGCGGGGATTTTTTTATTAGCGTCTGTCCCAGGCCTCGCCCTGGTTCGTCGTCTGACAGGCATCCACACGAAAGAAGTCGATCGCCCTCGTCAGCCCTCTAACGCCTGTCTACCCGGAAAGAAGTCACCCGCCCATTCCGTCCCTGCGAGTCCATCACCTGCGCGAAATAAATTCCCGGCGAAAGATTTTGATGGAAGAAGATAGGAAGATTATTGGAATGATAGAAAGTCGCACTTTGCACCAACCTGCCATCCGCCGCGCGGATATTCACCAGCCAGTCCCCCGGCGCATTGGGATCGCCCGGCATCAGCAGATTGATATGATCGACAGTTGGATTGGGAAAGAGCACCAGCCTGCCTGCTGCATCCGATGGCATCGTCACGGTCCGGACGGTGGAATAAGTAACCCCTCCGGCATGCACGAGACGCAGACGGTAATACCATTTTCCGCCATCGCTACTCCCACTCCCCGTCCCGGTCGCAACCCCGTCATTCCCCGTGCCGGACGCAGGTGCATCCAGCCTGTCCATATAGGAATAGCTCACCGGCCCCGATGCGGCCTCAGCCACTTTGTATCCGATGGTCGTAAATGTATGTCCATCCCCGCTACGCTGTATCTCATACGTTCGATCCTGCTGCTCCGCCGCCGTACTCCAGTTCAGCTGCACGGAAGAAGGCTCCCGCAACACGGCCGTAAAAGAGCTCAGATCGGTGGCCAGCACCACATCTCCCGTGGAATACAGGTAGCTGATGCTGAAATGAGTGGTCTCCAACGCCGTAGCATGATAACCATAGCTGGCATTATTGGAACTGCGGATATTGGTGTAGGTGATAGGGTAATAGGTGAAGCTCACCGTCCCCGCGCCCAGAAAGGGAGCCGTGCTGCCTGTAATGCTGTCCGTATTGGCATAGCTGCTTAAAAATGAAAAAGGCGCCTGGGTCGCCTGCTCCCCCGGATTCAGGGTATAGGTCCCGATCTTCTGCTCGTTGATATTGTCGTAAGCCGCCGTCAGCGCCGGGCTGGTATAATAGTCTTCACGCCCCACCCACAAACCATAGGTTCCTGTTATAACATCCGTATTCTTAAGAGAGTAGGAATATTGAAGGTTCACGGTCGCGCTGATCCTGACCGACACCAGCAGCCCCGAGTCCGTATTCCATTTGGGGAAGCTGATATGATAGGTCCCATATCCCGGACCCGTTAGCACGGTATCGTATGTACGTACAGAGAGATTAGTGGATTGGGCGGAAACCCCATGCAGGACCATCCCCAGACACGCAGTCAGCAGGGCAGTTTTCCATGAGGATAGAGTACAGTTTTCCATGGTGGAGGGAAATATTGGATTATTACGTATTAAACTCCGTTTCCCCGCCTTTTATTGTCCCAATGGTCCAAAACCCCCGTCCGGGACAATCTCTGGGCAGTCCTCCACAGCCCGAAGAGAAAGGTCGCCCATAAGAGAAGTCCTCCAAGCCCCAAATTCCCCCGCAGCCCCCCAAAAGAAAGGGCCGTCCCTACGAAAGGACAGCCCCGTTCAGCCTATACCGAGAAATCTTAATTCCTTGAGATCAGCACCTTGCTCACCTGCTTGGTCCCATCCGAATGGAGCACCTGGATCAGGTAGTTACCCGGAGGATAATTGTTCACCGTGAAGGTCTGGACAGTACCACCTGCATTGGCTACATTCTTTTCAGCCAGCAGCTGACCGCTCAGACCGATCAAACGGATATTTACCGCGGTGGTCTCAGCAGCCGGTATCGCAATATTCACATAATTCGTTGCTGGATTGGGATATACGCTCACGTTGGCGACCGCAGTGGTGCGAACCGACTTAACAGGCGACAGCGTGGGACGGCCATCCTTATCATATCCATGCACACGATATTCCAGGGTGCCGGAACCAGGGTTGCCATCCGTAAAGGAATAGCTCGTGGCAACAGAAGAATTGCCTTTGGCCTTCACCGTGCCTATCACATCCCATTTGGCGCCGTCAGCACTGCGCTCGACATCGAAATGATCGGCATTTGACTCCAGCATGGTCGTCCAGCTCAGATCAACCGCGCCTTCGTTCACTACCGCCTGGAAATCAACCAGGGTGATGGGCAGTGTGCCGGTAGCCGACAGCGTCTTGGGACCGGAAACCCCCGTGCCATAAGCGGCGGGTCCATTGCTGGCAACCGTCGTTTCGATAAAACCATTGGGCGCATTACCCAGCTGTTTGAAATAAGTCGTAGAACCGCCGCTGGTAAAGGAGGTGAGCACCCCATCGTACGTACTTGCAGTAGCGGCATTTACGAAAGAAATGCCATCCGCCAGCTTCATGGCATTCACCGGGTTGGACCCGTCATTGGGCAGGATAATATTGTTGGAAGAGGCCCAGTCCGTACCGCCGGAAGAAGGGATCAGCAAGGCAGCCGCAGCCGATCCGTCGCTGCCTACCTGCAGGATGCTGCCACCGGACAGCGTTACATGGGTGTTCAGGGTCACTGTAACACCCGCATTGATAATAACCTTACAGCTGGTGCAGCTGGCAGGGGGCTCGCCACTGGGATCCCATACGTTGGGACCGGAGGTCGTGTGCCAATTGCCGTTACGTACGGCAGTATAAGTGAAAGATTGTGCGTTAACTCCTGAGGCAAGGATTAAAAGGCCTGACAGTAGAGCTAAAGGGTAAAGCTTTTTCATGTTCACGAAAATTGATGATTGAATGTGGTTTGCGGTAAACCATAGACAATGGATTTCTCGGCTAAGCTTTCTAAGAATTTATTGGACTCTACTGGCGTATATGATTTCCTTCCCCCCGGCATAACCAGGACATGCGAAGGTTAGACAACAAAAAATGGAGGAATATTGGGGTACACCGTAAGTGTGAAGGTAATTTCGAGAGGATGTAATGGCTTAAAGGGGCTGCCCCGACAGGGGACTCCGAACCTCAGCGTTCGATTAGACGATAAAAGTAGAAAGAAAACTATAATTATGCAAGTCCTTAACAGATATTTTTATAAGACATTGATCCTCAATCCTGGGAGCGTGCCCCGCGCGCTACCGCGCGCCGGGTCGGGCTTTTCGTTGCAAGTCCTCACCCGCTGGGTTCCGGGCTTTCCACTGCAATCCCTCACGCGGTTTGCCCGGACCTTCCCCGGCCTTGCCCTTGGCCACATTCTTTACCCTCTTCCCCTCCCGTGTCACTTGCATTGTCATAGGCCGGGCAGCCCAAACCGCTCCGCCGCTGTATGTTGGGTACCTCTCCACATCGGCTCTTTTCCGGACAGGTGTGCTATCAGCAGTAGCACCCGAATCCCCCATCCCAACATAAGGCGGACTCCACGGATGGGCTGACCCTGACGGTTTGTCCGGGCGAGGGGTAAATGAATGTTCAATGTTTATTGAGAGTGTTCGGAGAGAAGGCATTCCTGCGGGTCGGATGTCGATGGGGTGATCAGGCCGCTGTGCGGCTTAATGTCCCGCTGCTCTATTTGCCCGGACAGATCGCTGAAAGTTCAGGTTCCTGCAAGCTCTCAGGATGGCTCAGCCGTAACTTGCGTTCGTCCAAATAAGGCAGCGGAAGCCTGACCTATCCCAGCTGTCGCAGTGAGTAAAATATTGTGACCAAAAATGATATTTGTTCATTATTTCCGCTTGTACGTGATTCACCCCTCCTCCGCATCCCTGTTCAACCCCAGCTTATCCAGCGCCAGCTGCGCCGCTATCTGACTGGCATCTTTCTTATTATAGGCCTTCCCCTGCGCAATCAGCTCCCCATCCACCACAGCCCCCACCGTGAAAAGACGTCGCCCCCCTTCCAGCCTGTCATCCAGCGTCTCGAACTCCAGCGCCTTCCCATTCTTATTGGCCCAGCCATATAGCTTGTTCTTATGATTG
>DASZWE010000489.1:0-4075 GCA_035546735.1 Puia sp. | reverse complement strand
GGATCGTCTTGAGATAAGGGATGCCCAGCATATTCTTGAACGCCTCGTTCATCCAGCTGATGTCCCCGCTCTTATGCTCATAGGAGAGGATACCCGTATTCACCAGCTCCAGGATCTTCTGCAAATACTGGTACTGTGTCTCCCGCTCCCGGCTGATATGTTTAAAGGTGGTATTGATCTCGTTGAACCCCTGACGCAGGGACTGCAGCTCCACGGGCGCCTGCTTTACATCGAAGTAGCGCGAGAAATCCCTGTAATGAATGGACTCCACGAACTGCTCCACTTCCATCTGCGCCTTGCGGTGAAAATTGTAAAAATCCACCAGCTGGAAAATGATCACCGGCACCAGCGCCGAGAGGAACTCGTACCGGCCCTTTACCATCAGGAAGCTGGCCCCCGACAGGGTAATGAACATAAGCAGCACCCTTATGAGGATCCTGTCCTGGTATCTCTTGAATATCATAAACTATATGTTATTTCTCATGTGCGGGGGCAATGCCTAAATATCGTATTTGCTCAGACGCCTGTACAAGGCCGTCCTCGTTAAACCCAGCTCCTTGGCCGCCTTGGAAATATTGCCATTGTGCTTCTCGATGACTTTCAGAATGGCATTCTTCTCGATGGTGCTGAGCTTGAGCTCCTGCGGTTCGTTTGCCTCCTGCGGCCTGCCCGACTCGATGGGGGAAAAGATAAGATCCTTGGGCTGCAGCACATCGCCGTCAGCCATGATCACCGCCCGCTCGATCGTATATTGCAGTTCCCGGACATTACCCGGATAGTGATAGCTCTTCAGCTTCTCGATCGCCTTCGTATCGAAGTCCAGCGACGGCTTCATATACTTAGTCGTATAGTTCCGGGCAAAATGCCGGGCCAGCAGAACAATGTCTTCCTCCCTTCGCCGCAGCGGCGGCACCATGATCTCCACCGTATTGATACGATAGATCAGATCCTTCCGGAACCTGCTCTCGTTCGCCAGCTCGCTCAACGGCATGTTCGTAGCGCAGATGAGGCGTATATCAATCGGCGTAGGTTGATTGGATCCCAGTCTTGTCACCATCCTGTTCTGCAGCACGCTCAATAGCTTGGCCTGCTGGTGTAAGGATATATTTCCTATTTCATCCAGGAAAAGAGTCCCGCCATTACCCGCTTCAAAACGCCCCATCCGATCCTCGCGCGCATCCGTAAAGGCGCCTTTCTTATGTCCGAACAGCTCACTCTCGAACAGGCTCTCCGTCAGGGCGCCCACATCCACCTTGATATAAGGCTTCTCCGCCCGCAGCGAATGCTGGTGGATGGCCTTTGCGATCAGGTCCTTGCCCGTACCATTCTCCCCAAGGATCAAAATATTGGCGTCCGTGGGCGCTATCTTCTCCACCTTGAAAAAGATATCCTGCATCACCTCCGAATCACCCAACAGCTCCGATCCGATCACCGACTCGCCAGACGCGGAATAGCCCACCCCCGCCTTCTTACTATCATTCTTTTTCAACGCCTCCTTGATGGTGATGATCAGCCGCTCGTTATGCCAGGGCTTGACGACAAAGTCCGCCGCACCTTCCTTCAGACAACGTACCGCCAGGTCAATATCCCCATAGGCCGTGATCATGATCACCGCCGCATCGGACCCAAACTCGGTCTTTATCTTGCGCAGCCAGAAAAGCCCCTCATTCCCCGTGTTGATGCTGCTGTTGAAATTCATATCCAGCAGGATCAGGTCAAACTTCTTCTTGGACAGCAGGGACCGGATATTTTCCGGGTTCTTCTCCGTGACCACCTCCGCGGCCTCCGTCTTTAATAACAGTCGTACAGCAGTAAGTACATCCGGATCATCGTCTACAGCCAGGATGGTGGCGTTCTTTAAATTCATAAGATTCGTCTGAAAATTGTTTGAAAATTATGCAACAGGCGGACAGTTTCGCCGTCCTTTTACTACCAACAATAATAAGCTAAAAACATACGCGAAATCCACGCGAACGCACACCACAAGTATACCTTAAATGTAACCCTTTGAAAATTAGCTCTTTGCATAAAGCCCTTCTGGAACCAAAGTGTATCAAAAACGTACACTTCCTGTATCGAAAGTGAACTATAAACCGGCTGAATCCGGGCTAATAGCCTGTAAATCATAGGTGTTTCATTTCTGGCATGTGATTGCTATGTATCGGATAAGAATTTTCTCATGTGTAGTAGACCTCCTGGCATTTCTATGCTGGGTGGCTTTTTTAAAAACGAAGTAGTAAAACGAGACTTAAAAAATTAAATTTCTTATCGTGGACAGAGTTATTCCAAAGAAGACATGGACGACCAAGCGCCTGATGACCATAGGCGGCATCACAGCATTAGTTCTTTTAATTGCCGGCAGCTTTTATTTCACCTCTGGAAAATCCAAGCTTAACGTTGATACTGAACGCATTACCATTAGCGAAATCACCAAAGGCCCCTTCCAGGAATCCATTCCCGAGAATGGTACCGTACTTCCCCTCACCACTATCTATCTGGTAACACCGGATGGCGGCCGGGTGGAAGAAAAATATGTCGAGGACGGAGCTATCCTGAAAAAGGGCGATCCGATCCTGCGGCTTTCCAATACCGACCTGGAACTGAACCTGTCCAACCAAATGACAAACGTCTCCTCCATGCTGGCCCAGACTCAGCTGTCCCGCGTCAATGCGGATCAGAATACGGTAAACAAGCTCACCCAGATGGCCGACGTGGAAAGCCAGTATAAAGAGGCGGAACGTATCTACAATCTGGATAAAAAGCTGTACGCACAAAAGGTCATAGGCTCACAGGAATACAAACAGGCGGAGAATAACTATAACTATTATCTGCAGAAGAGACAGCTGGCTCAGACCATCCTTAAACAGGACTCTATTTCAAGGGCTCAGCAGGAAAAGCAGGACCAGGAGTCTTATCAGCGCGCCCAGAACACCCTGGTGATCCTCCAGAAAAAAGTGGGCGGCCTCATCATCCGCGCGCCATTGGACGGCCAGTTGACCTCCCTTGATGCGGAAATAGGACAATCCAAGACCCCGGGCGCCTCCATCGGACAGCTCGACGTACTGGACGGATTCAAGGTTAGACTGTCTGACATTGACGAACACTATTTATCCCGTGTGATCACCGGCCTGACAGGTACCTTCAACTTCGCCGGAAAGGACTATAAGCTGAAGATCTACAAGGTCTATCCGCAGATAAGCAATGCGCGTTTCCAGGTCGATATGTCCTTCGTGGGAGAAGTGCCCAAAGGCATCCGTAAAGGTCAGACCCTCCAGATCACCCTGGCGCTCAGCGATGAGACCACCGCCATACTGGTGCCAAAAGGAGGCTTCTTTCAGCAGACGGGCGGCAACTGGATCTTCAAGCTCAGCGCGGACGGCAAGACGGCCTTCCGGCAGGAGATCACTCTGGGGCGTATGAACACCGACTACTATGAAGTGCTCGCAGGCCTCAAGCCCGGGGATAAGGTGGTCACCTCCAGCTACGAGAACTATGGCAACATGCAGGAGCTGGTGCTGAAAAAATAACTGTAACATTTGATAATCACACGTCGTCCCTATAGAACACCATCGGCCGCAGGGCCATCACAACAAAACCAAGAATCATGAGATCACGACTTCTTTACACCCTGGTTTTCATCTTCTGCCTGAGCGCTTTCGCCTCGTCGAAGAATGACTGTGCGTATCCCCCCGGGAATAGCAGCCCCTGTATGAGCGCTGGAAAAGAATTACCGTCCAAGGAAATTTCCAAAGAAGTTTCCAGGGAGGTCACCGAAGAAGGGCAGGATTTCTCTACCTTTCAGCTCGTAAAGTTTTTATACATATAACCCGACAACGACTCAAACTACACACTCACTTAAACGCTAATAACATGATCAAGATCAGTGACCTTCAAAAAGTATACCGTACCGAAGAGGTGGAAACCGTCGCATTGAATCACCTCAGCTTCGAAGTCAAGGAAGGGGAATTCGTTTCCGTAATGGGCCCCTCCGGCTGCGGGAAATCCACTCTTCTGAACATTCTGGGCCTGCTGGATGATCCCGATGGCGGTAGCTTCATGTTCAACGGCATAGAAG
>DASZWE010000488.1:0-3187 GCA_035546735.1 Puia sp. | reverse complement strand
GCGAATAATGCATTTGGGAAGCTACCAGCGGATGATAGCCGAGGGATCTCTGCAACTGTGCGAGCGTAGCGGTTTTCCATGCCTGAAAGTTGGAGAGACCGACGTAACGGACCTTGCCGCTCTGCACAAGCATTTCCAATGCACGCGCCATTTCTTCTATTGGGGTCAGCGGATCGTCGTTGTGCAGCAGCAGCACGTCTATATGATCCGTGCCCAGACGAACGAGACTTTCATTCGTGGATTCCACCAGGTTCTTCAGATTGACGCCCGCGCGAAAGGGCTGGTCGAGATGACGGAATGCCACTTTTGTCGCGATGAGGTTATCCTTTCTTCTGTTACCCAGGGCTTTCCCCAAAATGATCTCCGATTCCCCTTTTGCATAGGACACCGCTGTATCAAAAAAGTTGATCCCTTTGTCTATGGCTTTGGCGATCATGTTATTGCCTCCTGCTGGCCCACTGTATATTTAAAACCATAATAATCACCTGATCCGAAGGTCATGGCTCCGAAAGCTAGCTCCGATACGATGAGGCCGGAATGGCCGAGCTGGTAATAGTTCATAAATTAATATTTTAATCATATTGCGGATGGTAAGAGATTTGCTGCGTAGTATAATATTCAAATCATTAAAAATGTTCAGCTTTGAAAAAACATTCAGCAGCTTCTCTGTAGACGACCTGGCAAAGGCGAAAGATTTCTATGGGAAGACATTGGGTCTCGATGTAAAAGAGACGCCCGAGGGACTGGCATTAAATCTGTCCGGAGGCAATGTAGTATTTATTTATCCCAAGCCGAACCATACGCCGGCTACCTTCACTGTCCTGAACTTCCAGGTGAAAGACATCGAAGCGACGGTAGACGAGCTTACCGCCGGAGGTGTGAAATTCGAACGCTATGAGGGGGAGCTACAGACGGACAAAAAGGGTATAGCTCACGGTAATGGCAGAGGACCGGAGGCGATAGCCTGGTTCAAGGATCCAGCCGGCAATTTTATCTCTGTGCTGGAAGATCATGGCAAGAACTGGAGATCAGATGCACTTTAGTCATTTGACCCCAGGATCTTACAAGCGTCAGGAGGAAAGGGAAGAAGTCCTGCCGGAGACTTTTCCCTGTATTTGAAAAGATTTCCCAAAATGGGACGGTTCATATGGGCTGATAGTCAATGCTATTCTTTCTTAGTGTCCCATTTGTAATTCTATTGCCAAATTCCATATGTTATGAAGAACATTTACCTTGGCAATTTGATTCGCACCCGCACTTTCTTCTACCTGACGGTCCTTTTGGGAGCCGGACAGGTCACGGCCCAAAGCTATTACCGGCCTGTAAAAGGACGGACGCGTTAATGGGTGTTATCCTGCCCTGAATTCTGCGTATAGGACAGCGCACCCGTCGGACATTTGCTGACCTGGTCGATGATGGTGCAGGTGTCGGCGCCCTGCATATTGATCCAGGGATGGCTTTTCAGGTCGAATACCTGTGGCAGCTGGGTGACACAACGGCCGGAATGTTGGCAGATGTCGGGCCGCCAGTGTACGGTGATATCACTATTGGTATACTTCATTTCCTTCTCCACCGGCTCGTCATGATATACGAAGCTGCGTATTTTGATCGGACCTTCCAGCATCTTCGAGACGGGACAGTGTTCCGCTATTTCCAGCAGCCTGTTCTTTTTCTCCGGGTCCAGCGGTACAGGGCCTGGGAAGGAGACCTCCTTGTCTATGATCGTGGTGAGCTTTTCATCCTGGACGGTCTGGAAAAGATTGGCTTTTACGCTGATGACGGGGATATCCCAGCCCTTGCGGTCGATGTACATTCGCAGGGTCACCAGGGTACAGCTGATAAGGGAAGACAGGAACAGGGTGTTGGGATCGGGACCTGTGTCCCTGCCGCCTGTCTTTTCGGGCTCATCGGCTATGAACCTGCCATTTCTCCATTCGATGGTGCATTGATATTTCTCCGTGCCAATGGTGCCGGCTATAGGTTTATCGAATTTGTAGTGCATGCGGCAAAGTTAAAGACATTCCCATTAGACGAGCGTGCCGAATTTGCCCCGTTGAAAATCGTGTATGGCTTCGTAAATTTCTTCCTGCGTATTCATTACAAAAGGGCCGTAGCTGACAATGGGCTCGTTGATGGGCTCACCGCTCAGCAGCAATACCACGCTGCCAGCCAAAGCCCTGATCGAGATGTCCTCGCCTTCATTCTTAAATAAGACAAAGCTGTGCTGCGACGCTGTCCTGTCATTCACCATGATATTTCCTTCTATGACCAGCAGGGCCGTATTGTGGGTGGCGGGAACAGGAAAGCTGATCTCTCCGCCCGTGTTCAGCCTGATGTCGAAGAGGTTCACAGGAGTATAGGTCTCCGCCGGGCCTTTTACGTCCCTGAGCTGACCGGCAATGACGTTGACCTCACCATTGGGTAATGGCGCCTTGGCCATCCCGTCAGCTGTCAGCGCCTGGTAATGGGGCGCCGTGGATTTATCCTTTTTGGGGAGATTGACCCAAAGCTGGACCATCTCGAAGGGGCCCCCTTTCCGGGAGTACTCTTTTTCATGATATTCCTTGTGAAGGATACCGTTGCCTGCTGTCATCCACTGTACGTCACCAGGGTTGATGACCCCGCTGTTGCCGGCGCTGTCATGGTGGGCCACGCTGCCTTTATAGGCGATGGTCACCGTCTCGAAGCCTTTATGCGGATGTACGTCCACGCCTCTCTCCCTTGCGGAAGGGGCGAAGTTGTGCTCGGCTGCAAAATCCAGCATGAGAAAGGGGCTGATCCTGCGCTGCGGGACGCCTCCGGGGATAAAGTTGAATACCCTGAACCCATCGCCCACCATATTAGGATTGGAGGGGCGGGGTATGATCGATTCTATTACTTTGTTCATGATTTATTGACTCCTTTATGCAAAGGTATCATACGCGGGTGTGAGAGGCCAATAATATAGGTTAAGCGGGAGACTTAAGGTAGATTAAGAAGCAGGCTTGCTGCTCAGCATCTTGCTTAGGAATTCCGGGGTGACACCAATGTAGGCGGCCACCTGCTTTTGAGGAAGACATTCTATGAGAGAGGGATACAGGCGGCAGAAATTGTTGTACCTGTCAATAGCAGGCAAACTTAAGTTTTCGACAAGGCGCTGCTGATAGGTGGCAAGTGAATTTTCTGCCAGGATACGAAAGAAACGTTC